>NZ_JBHVFE010000310.1:0-10777 GCF_042801945.1 Kitasatospora sp. NPDC057542 | reverse complement strand
GCGGTTCGATTCCGCATGGGGGCTCCATCGAAAGACCCCCGCCTCACGGCGGGGGTCTTTCGCGTTCCCCGGCCGGTTCCGTACCGCCGACACGCCACGGCCTAGCGGGTCGGGTACGGAATGCGCTGTGATGGTGCGTCATCGGCCGCCCGCCCGAGGGGTGCGGGCGCGAGCCGGACCCCGACCGGGAGGGCGTCATGGGTGTTCGACTCGTGGTGGTGGACGACCACAGGCTGCTGGCGGAGGCGCTGGCCACCGCACTTCAGCTGCGCGGCCACCGGGTGCTCGCGGTCGGTTCCCCGGCCGGCGTCGCCGCCGACCTGGTGGTCGGACGGCGGCCCGAGGTGTGCCTGCTGGGGGTGGCGGCGCCGGGGGAGGCGGGTGCCTTCGACGGGCTGCGCCGGATTCGTCGCGAGCGCCCCGAGGTGGCCGTGATCGTGCTCGGCCCGGTGGGCGAACTGCGTGGAGTGGCGGGGGCGTTCGCGGCCGGCGCGGCCGGGTACGTGCCCAGCGACGAGCGGATCGAGGTGGTCGAGCGGGCCATCGGGCGGGCGCGCGCGGGCGAGGCCGCGGTCGCGGTGGACATCCTGCGCGGGGCCTTCGACCAACTGCTGCGCCCCGCGGCCGAGCCGGACGACGAGGCCGTGCGGTTGCTGCGGCTGCTGACCCGCCGTGAGGTGCAGGTGCTGGCCCGGATCGCGGACGGCGAGGACACCGCGGCGATCGCCGCCGGGATGCGGATCGCCGCCAGCACCGCCCGGACGCACGTCCAGCGGGTGCTGATGAAGCTCGGTGCGCGGACCCGCCTGGAGGCGGCGGCGGTGGCGGCGCGCACCGGTCTGCTGGAGCGGATGGCCGGGGGCTGAGGGGTCGACGGAAGGAGCCGACGGACAGGCCTGGTGGACAGGGCCGGCGGACAGGGCCCCGGGATGGCGCCGGGTGTCCGACGGCTGGGGACCTGGCGAGAAGGCCGGAAGCCGTGGTCCGGAGCACCCCGGTGGGATTGGGAGAATGACCAGTCGTACGCATTCCGTCGATGGCTTCCGCCCGACCGGGCGGACCGTCGTTCGCTGGAGGTCGCAACATGAGTAAGTACCTGGTCACGGGTGGCGCCGGCTACGTCGGCAGTGTGGTGGCCGCCCACCTGCTGGAGGCGGGGCACCAGGTGACCGTCCTGGACGATCTCTCCACCGGTTTCCGCGAGGGTGTCCCGGCCGGTGCCGAGTTCGTCGAGGGCCGGATCCAGCAGGCCGAGAAGGTGCTGGACGGTTCCTTCGACGGCGTGCTGCACTTCGCCGCCTCCTCGCAGGTCGGCGAGTCGGTCGCGGACCCGGAGAAGTACTGGCGCAACAACGTGGCCGGCTCGCTGGAGCTGATCAGCGCGATGCGCGCGGCGGGCGTGCGCAAGCTGGTCTTCTCCTCCACCGCCGCCACGTACGGCGAGCCGGAGGCCGTGCCGATCGCCGAGACCGCCCGTACCGCGCCGACCAACACCTACGGCGCCACCAAGCTCGCGGTGGACCACCTGATCACCAGTGAGGCCGTCGCGCACGGCCTGGCCGCCGTCTCGCTGCGCTACTTCAACGTGGCCGGTGCGTACGGTGCGTACGGTGAGCGGCACGACCCCGAGTCGCACCTGATCCCGCTGGTCTTCCAGGCCGCGCTGGGGCAGCGTCCGCACATCGCGGTGTACGGCGACGACTACCCGACCCCGGACGGCACCTGCATCCGCGACTACATCCACGTCGCCGACCTGGCCGAGGCGCACCTGCTGGCGCTGGACGCGGCCAAGCCGGGCGAGCACCTGATCTGCAACCTGGGCAACGGCAGCGGCTTCTCGGTGCGCGAGGTGATCGAGTCGGTCAAGCGCGTCACCGGCCGGGAGATCCCGGTGCAGGTCGCCGGCCGCCGGGCCGGCGACCCGGCGGTGCTGGTGGCCTCGGCCGCCCGTGCCCACGAGACGCTGGGCTGGACCCCGCGCCGTCCGAACCTGGACGAGATCGTTGCCGACGCCTGGACGTTCACCCTGGCGAAGAACGGCCAGTGAGCAACGGCCGCTGAGGAAGGGCCGGTTGGGGAACCGGTAGGCCCGACCGCCCGCGGTGTCGCTCCCGGAACCTCCGGGAGCGACGCCTGCGGCAGGCGGTCCGACGGTTCAAGTCCCGTCACTCACGCATCTTCTGACGAAACTTCACCGAATCGCCACGAGCGCGTTTCCCGCCCCGTAGGCTGAGTGCGGTACCGGTGGGGGCCGGCGCCCTTTCGGCCTCACCGGCCGCCGGTGGGCGGGCGGAACGGCGGGTCCGGAACGCGGATGCCGGACCAGTCCCCGCCCCCGGGCTCGGGCGGTGTGAGCAGGGGGAGGGACGATGGGGCGGATTCGCGTCCTGGTGGTCGACGACCACCGGATCTTCGCCGAGGCGCTGGCGGCGGCGCTGGCCGCCGAGCCGGACGTGGAGGTGGGGGCGGCCGGCAGTGCCGCCGCCGCCGAGCGGGCCTTGGAACGCGCGGCCGGCGAGGGCCGCGCCTACGACGTGGCACTGATCGACGCCGACCTCGGCGCCGAGGCGGTCGGTGTGGTCGGTGCGGCCGGAGCGATCGGAGCAGCCGGCACGGCCGGATTACCCGGCGGGCCCGGAGCCGCCGGTCCGCACGGAGTACCGGGAGCGCCGGGAGCCGGCGGAGCGCACGCCCGCCGTCGTCCCGGTCCGGAGCACCCCGAGGAGGCCCGGCGCGGCCGCGCCGCCCCGCCCGTACCGCAGCCGCGCCGGTCGGCCGTACCGCCGGGGGCACCGGCTCCGCTGTCGGGCGGGCTGCCGCCCGGCGCCCGGCCTGCGGTGGACCCGCTGCGCGGCGACCAGCTCAGATCCGCCGCCCCGCCGCCCGACGGCATCACCCTGCTGGCCCGGCTCCGCCGCACCCACCCCGGGCTGCGCGCCGTCGTCCTGGCCACCGCCGACGACCCGCACCGCGCCGCCCGTGCCCTGCACGCGGGAGCCACCGGCTGGGTGGCCAAGGAGAGTTCGCTGGCCCGGCTGCTCGCGGTGATCCGGGGCGTGCTGCGGGACGAGACGCACCTGCCGCCCGCGCTGCTCACCGGGGTGATCCGCGAACTCACCACCGCCCGGCGGGACCGCACCGAGAGCGAACGGCTGGTGGACACCCTCACCCCGCGGGAGAAGCAGATCCTGCGCTGCATGGTCGCGGGCCTCGGCCGGCAGGCCGTCGCGGAGCGGCTCTACCTGTCGCCGCACACCGTCCGGACGCACATGCAGAACGTGCTGGGCAAGCTCGGGGTGCACTCCACGCTGGCGGCCGTCGCGGTCGCCCGCCGGGCCGGGGTCAGCCCCGCGGAGCCGGCCGCGCCCCCGTCGCCCTCGGTGGTCGGCACCGTCGACCGGCCCTGAGGCGGAACCCCCGGGCCCGAGTCCGAGTCCGAGCCCGCGCGCAGGCCCGGGAGCCGTCGTCAGCCCGGGATGTTGTCGAACGGGGCGATCAGCAGCCGCAGCAGCGCGGCGAGTTCGGTCTGCTGGCCGGAGGTGAGCTGGGCGAGCAGTTCGCGCTCGTGCGCGAGCAGCCCGGCGAGCGCCTGGTCGGCGCGGTCGCGGCCGTCGTCGGTGAGCCGGACCAGCACGCCGCGCCGGTCGTCCGGGTCGGGCAGGCGCTTGACCAGGCCCTTGCCGGTGAGCCGGTCGATCCGGTTGGTCATGGTGCCGGAGGTGACCAGGGTCTGGGTGAGCAGTTGGCCGGGGGAGAGCTGGTACGGGGAGCCGGCCCGCCGCAGGGCGGTCAGGACGTCGAACTCCCAGGGCTCCAGACCGTGCTCGGCGAAGGCGGCGCGGCGGGCGCGGTCCAGGTGCCGGGCGAGCCGGCTGACCCGGCTGAGCACCTCCAGCGGCTCCACGTCGAGGTCGGGGCGCTCCCGGCGCCACGCTGCGACCAGCCTGTCGACCTCGTCCTCCATGACGATCAGTGTATCGGTGGATGTGTCGATGTGAAGTCTCTTGACATCGAGAAATGTGCCAGCGAGGCTACCCCGAGATATCTTGATGTCGAGATACTTTCGAGGTGAGCCATGACCACTCCCGTCTGGGACCCGGCGCAGTACCTGCGCTTCGCCGACGAACGCACCCGCCCGCTGCGCGACCTGCTCGCCCGCGTCCCCGCCCTCCCGCACCCCGGTGCCGAGGTGATCCTGGACATCGGCTGCGGCCCCGGCAACTCCACTGCCGTACTGCGCGAGCGGTGGCCGCACGCCCGTCTCACCGGCGTCGACAACTCCGCCCCGATGCTGGCCACCGCCCGCACCGAGGGCGAGCCGGACGCCGAGTACCTGCTCGCCGACGCCCGTGACTACGACCCGGCCCCGGCCGGGCCCGACCTGATCGTCTCCAACGCCACCCTCCAGTGGGTGGACGGGCACCTGGCGCTGCTGCCGCGCTGGGCGGACGCCCTCGAACCCGGCGGGGTGCTCGCCTTCCAGGTGCCGGGCAACTTCGAGGCCCCCAGCCACACCCTGCTCGCCGACCTGCGACGCAGCGCCCGCTGGCGGGACGCGCTCGGCGAGGAGGCCGTCCGGGCCGGCGTGCACCCACCCGAGCGCTACCTCGACGCCCTGGCCGCCGCCGGCTGCCTCCCGGACGTCTGGGAGACCACCTACCGCACCCTGCTGCCGGGGCCGGACCCGGTCCTGGAGTGGGTCAAGGGCACCGCGCTGCGCCCGGTCCTCACCCGGCTCACCGACCCGGCCGACCGGGCCGCCTTCCTCGCCGAGTACGGGCGGCTGCTGCGCGAGGCCTACCCGGCCGGGCCGAACGGGACGGTGTTCCCGTTCCGGCGGATCTTCGCCGTGGGGACCAAACGGGCGGGCTGAGCCGGCCGGGGTGGGGCGAACCGGTTCGGTTCGGCCGGTCAGCCCTTGCGCTCGCCGACCAGCTTCGGGTGCCGCTCCAGGCCCTCCAGGCCGTGCCAGGCGAGGTTCACCAGGTGCGCCGCCACCGTCGCCTTGTCCGGCTTGCGGACCTCCAGCCACCACTGCCCGGTCAGCGCGACCATCCCGACCAGCATCTGCGAGTACATCGGGGCCAGCCGGGCGTCGAAGCCGCGGGACTTGAACTCCAGACCCAGGATGTCCTCGACCTGCGTGGCGATGTCGCTGATCAGTGAGGCGAAGGTGCCGGTCGACTGGGCCACCGGGGAGTCCCGGACCAGGATCCGGAAGCCGTCCGTCGAGGTGTCGATGTAGTCCATCAGCGCGAAGGCCGCCTGCTCCAGCAGCTCGCGCGAGTGCCCGCCGGTCAGTGCCCCGGTCACCATGTCCAGCAGGAGCTGCATCTCGCGGTCGACGACCACCGCGTACAGCCCCTCCTTGCCGCCGAAGTGCTCGTACACCACGGGCTTCGACACCCCGGCGCGCTCGGCGATCTCCTCCACCGAGGTGCCGTCGTAGCCGCGCTCCGCGAAGACCGTCCGGCCGATCTCCAGCAGCTGCTCGCGCCGCTGCTTGCCGGTCATCCGGACCCGGCCGCCCCGGCGGCGCGGGGCCGGGGCCGAGCCGCCGCCCCGGTCCGGACCTCCGCCGGCGGTGCCGGCCGCCGGTGCAGCGGCCCGCGGACGGGCCGACGCCGTGGCGGGCGCGGCGTCCGTCCGCGTGCTGTGGTGACCGCCTGTGCTGTCTGCGCTGCTCCCGTTCACCCCTACATCATGCTGGAAGTGCCGCCTCATGCGGCGCGGCGGGCGGCGATCCGTTGTGCGTCCGGCCAGCGGACGTCCCGGACCCAGCCGGCCAGCTCGAACCAGCGGATCAGTCGGGCCGAGGAGTCGATCTGCCCGCGCAGCACCCCGTGCCGGGCCGCGGTCGGGTCGGCGTGGTGCAGGTTGTGCCAGGACTCCCCGCAGGAGAGCACGGCGAGCCACCAGACGTTGCCGGAGCGGTCCCGGGAGCGGAACGGGCGCCGGCCGACGGCGTGGCAGATCGAGTTGATCGACCAGGTGACGTGGTGCAGCAGCGCCACCCGGACCAGCGAGCCCCAGAAGAAGGCGGACAGCGCGCCCTCCCAGGACAGGCTCACCAGACCGCCGATCAGCGCGGGCAGCAGCAGCGAGAGGGTGGTCCAGAGCCAGAACAGCCGGGAGATCCGCCTTATCGCCGGGTCGCGCACGAGGTCCGGTGCGTACTTGTGCTGCGGGGTCTGTTCCTCGTCGAACATCCAGCCCATGTGGGCCCACCACAGGCCCTTCATCAGCGCCGGGACGCTCTCCCCGTAGCGCCACGGCGAGTGCGGGTCGCCGTCCTTGTCGCTGAACCGGTGGTGCTTGCGGTGGTCGGCCACCCAGCGCACCAGCGGGCCCTCGACCGCGAGGCTCCCGGCGATCGCCAGGGCCAGGCGCATCGTCCGGTGGGCCTTGAACGCGCCGTGGGTGAAGTAGCGGTGGTAGCCGACGGTGATGCCGTGGCAGGTGAGGAAGTACATGGCGACGGTGATCGCGAGGTCCGTCCAGCCCAGCCCCCACCCCCAGGCCACCGGGACGGCGGCCACCAGGGCGGTGAACGGCACGAGGATGAACAAGGAGAGCGCGATCCGCTCGGCCAGGCCCTGCTTCTCCCCGCCGCGGGTGGCGGACAGCCGGGTGGCCGACGTGTCGGCGGGGCCGGGGGTCTCGACTGGCTGGGCGTTCTCGACGGTCTCGGTGGGGTCGTCGGGGCCGGAGTCGGAGTCGGGAGACGGAGTGCGGGACGCGGCGTTCCCCGCGCGCGCCTCGCCTGCCTTGATGGTCATGGGCGTCCCTTTGCGGCGTCCCGGAAACGGGAGAGGAGCGGAGCTACGGTGGCGTAACCTACGGCATCGTAGGTTGCGCTCCGCGGCCAGGGGAACACTCCGCCGCGCGGCGCTTGAGTGAATTCACCCGACTGGATGGATGAACCGAGGGTCAGACGGCTTCGGCCGTCGACGGTGGAATCCGGGCCGCGGATCGGTGCAAGTCGATACCCACGGCAGGGCCCTCTCGGGTAGGGTCTGACACGACTGTCCGCCGTGGTGTAATGGCAGCACAGGGCCCTTTGGAGGCCTTTGTCTGGGTTCGAATCCTAGCGGCGGAGCCTCTGCACGCCTCGGGTTCGGGCGTTTTCCCCCGCGCCGGTATTGTCGGTGCTGCTCGGCGGACTGTGCGAATGGCGACCGGCCTGGGTCCGGGCCGGGCCTGCTCTGCCCTCTCTGTGAACCTACCGAGGAGCCTCCCCGCATGGGTGCCAATTCGCTTGCCGCCGTTGTCGTGCTCGCCGCTGGTGGCGGGACCCGGATGAAGTCGAACAAGCTGCCCAAGGTCCTGCACGAGGTGTGCGGACGCTCGCTGGTGGGTCACGCGGTCTCGGCGGCCCGGGAGCTGGCGCCGGGTGAGCTGGTCGTGGTGGTCGGCCACCAGCGCGAGCAGGTCGTGGCGCACCTGGCGGAGCACTACCCGGCCACGCGCACCGCGGTGCAGGAGGAGCAGAACGGCACCGGCCACGCGGTGCGCACGGCGCTGGAGTCGCTCACCGCCGACGGCCTGGTGCTGGACGGCACGGTGATCGTCACCGCCGGCGACTCGCCGCTGCTGACCGGGGAGACCCTGCGCCGACTGGCCGACGCCCACACGGCCCAGCAGAACGGCGTCACCGTGCTGACCGCCGTCGTCCCGGAGCCCTTCGGCTACGGCCGCATCCTGCGGGACGAGGACGGCACCGTCGCCGCGATCGTCGAGGAGCGGGACGCCAGCGCCACCCAGCGCGCGATCGCCGAGATCAACTCCGGCGTCTTCGCCTTCGACGCCAAGCTGCTCACCGAGGCGCTGGGCGAGCTCACCACGGACAACTCGCAGGGCGAGGAGTACCTGACCGACACCCTGGAGATCCTGCGCAAGGCGGGCCACCGGGTCGGCGCCGTGGTGGCCGAGGACCACCGGGACATCCTGGGCATCAACGACCGGGTCCAGCTGGCGCAGGCCCGCCGGCTGCTGAACGACCGCCTGCTGGAGCGGGCGATGCGTGAGGGCGTCACCGTGGTGGACCCGGCGACCACCTGGTTCGACGTGCAGGTCAGCTACGAGCCGGACGCCGTGGTGCTGCCGAACACCCAGCTCCAGGGCGCCACGCACCTGGGCGAGGGCTGCGAGGTGGGCCCGAACTCGACCCTGAAGGACACCACGGTCGGCGTCGGCGCCCGGGTGAGCAACACCACGGCCGACGGTGCCGAGGTGGGCGAGCTGGCCACCGTCGGCCCGTACGCCTACCTGCGGCCGGGTGCCAGGCTGGCCCGCAAGGCGAAGGTCGGCACCTACGTCGAGGTGAAGAACTCCGAGCTGGGCGAGGGCGCCAAGGTGCCGCACCTGTCCTACATCGGCGACGCCACGATCGGCGAGGGCACCAATGTCGGCGCGGCCTCGGTCACCGTGAACTACGACGGCGTGAACAAGCACCGCACGGTCATCGGCGCGCACTGCCGCACCGGCTCGGACAACATGTTCATCGCCCCGGTCACCGTCGGTGACGGCGCCTACACCGGCGCCGGCTCGGTGATCACCAACGACGTCCCGGCCGGGGCGCTCGGTGTGAACCGGGCCACGCAGCGCAACATCGAGGGCTGGGTCGAGCGCAAGCGCCCCGGCACGGTGTCCGCGCAGGCCGCGAAGGCGGCGACGGACGGGGCCGAGCAGGCCTGAGCGGGCGGGCCGGGGCCCGAGGGGCGGTCCCGGGGCGGACGGTTTCTGCGCGGGCGCGTAACCTTGGGGACATACGTGCGCCACTGGGCTTACCGCCCGTGTCCAGGCGTACCGACAATTCCCCAACCCGTGCCGCGAGCGGGCCCTGCCTGCCCGCACCGGGTCGAGGGTTCAGCGTCCGCAACGCGAGGAGACGGTGCAGTGAGCGGGATCACGACGTCGGGTGAGAAGAAGCTGAAACTCTTCTCCGGCCGTGCCCACCCGGAACTGGCGAGGGAGGTGGCCGAGGCGCTCGGGACCGAGCTGGTCCCCACCAAGGCCCTGGACTTCGCCAACGGCGAGATCTACGTCCGCTTCCTGGAGTCGGCGCGCGGTGCGGACTGCTTCGTGATGCAGAGCCACACGGCTCCCATCAACCAGTGGATCATGGAGCAGCTGATCATGATCGATGCTCTGAAGCGGGCCTCCGCCAAGAGCATCACCGCGATCCTGCCGTTCTACGGCTACGCCCGCCAGGACAAGAAGCACCTCGGCCGCGAGCCCATCTCGGCCCGCCTGGTCGCCGACCTGCTGCGCCAGGCCGGCGCCGACCGCCTGATGGCCGTGGACCTGCACACCGCGCAGATCCAGGGCTTCTTCGACGGCCCGGTGGACCACCTGTTCGCGCTGCCGCTGCTGGCCGACTACATCGGTGAGAAGGTCGACCGCTCCAAGCTGACCGTCGTCTCTCCGGACGCCGGCCGCGTGAAGGTCGCCGACCAGTGGTGCGACCGGCTGGACGCCCCGCTGGCGATCATCCACAAGCGCCGCGACATCACCCAGGCCAACACCATCCTGTCGGCCGACGTCGTCGGTGACGTCAAGGACCGGGTCTGCGTGCTGGTCGACGACATGATCGACACCGCCGGCACCATCTGCGCCGCGGCCGACGCGCTGTTCGACAACGGCGCCGCGGACGTCGTGGTGGCGGCCACCCACGGTGTGCTCTCCGGCCCGGCCGCGGACCGGCTGAAGAACTCGCGGGTCAGCGAGTTCGTGTTCACCAACACGCTGCCCACCCCGGCCTCGCTCCAGCTGGACAAGATCACCACGCTGTCCATCGCCCCGTCGATCGCCGCCGCGATCCGCGAGGTGTTCGAGGAGGGCTCGGTCACCAGCCTCTTCGAGGGCGTGCACTGACGAAGGCCGTGCAGGCGGCCCCGGTCCGGACGGACCGGGGCCGCCGCCGATTTCGCGGGAGGCCGCCGGTGCGGTTAGACTCGTGAAACTGCTCGGCGAGGGATGCCGTGTGCCTGCTCGACGGGTGCCCGCTCCGTGATCGACGCGCTGCCGGTGCCGGATTCCCGTCCGCCGGCAGGCCGTTGCCGCCGAGTGACCCCCGAACGTACTGAGGGTGTGGTCCCGGCGGTTTTTCGCGTTGTCTGCACCCCCGCGCCAGTTTCCACGAGGAGTGCAGTCGTGTCCGAGATCCGTCTTGCCGCTGAGACCCGTACCGAGTTCGGCAAGGGTGCCGCCCGTCGCGCCCGCCGCGCCGGCTTCGTCCCGGGTGTCGTCTACGGCCACGGCCACGCCCCGGTTCACCTGAACCTGCCCGGCCACGACCTGATGATGGCCCTGAAGACCCCGAACGCCCTGCTGGTCGTGCCGATCGACGGCAAGGACGAGTACGTGCTGCCGAAGGCCGTCCAGCGCGAGGCCATCAAGCGCAACATCGAGCACGTCGACCTGCTGCTGGTCAAGCGCGGCGAGAAGGTCACCGTCGAGGTTCCGGTCCACACCGAGGGCGAGCTGGCCCCGGGCGGCAACCTGCTGGAGCACGTCCTGCAGGCCCTGCCGATCGAGGCCGAGGCCACCCACCTGCCCGAGGCCGTCACCGTCTCCGTCGAGGGCCTGGAGGCCGGCGCCGCCGTCCACGCCAAGGACATCGTCCTGCCGGCCGGTGTCGCCCTGGCCGTCGAGGCCGACGCCGTCGTCCTCCAGGTCATCGCCGCCCAGGCCGCCCCGGCCGAGGAGGAGGCCGCCGAGGCCGAGGGCACCGAGGCCTGAGCCTCTTAGCGCTGGTCGCTGAGACCGCTGCCCC
>NZ_JBHVFE010000309.1:0-10795 GCF_042801945.1 Kitasatospora sp. NPDC057542 | reverse complement strand
TGGACCGACCGGTCCACGCCCTGCGCCCGTCGCCACCCACCCCCGGTGCGCCGTGCCGCGCGCCGGGGGCACGTTGTCCGCGCCTTGCCCTACCCTGCCGCCATGGTGACGTTCGACGAGTTCCGCACGATGGCGATGGCCCTGCCGGAGGCCGCCCGGGAGCCGACCTGGGACATCGAGACGCTGCGGGTCCGCAGCCGGATCTTCGCGATGGGCGCGCCCGACGGGGACCGCGTCACCGTCAAGGCCTCCCCCGAGGACCAGGCCGAACTGCTCGCCGCCGAGCCCGAGGTGTTCTCCTCCGCCCCGTACGTCGGACGGCACGGCTGGGTGAGCGTCCGGCTGGACCTGGTGGACCGGGACGAGCTGCGCGACCTGGTCACCGAGGCCTGGCGGCGGACGGCACCGAAGCGCCTGGTCCGCGAGTTCGACGCCTGAGTACGGCCCGGCCGGACGGCCGCGCGGGCCACCGCCCGAACCACTGGGAGACGTCGCACGGACACCTCCGGTTCATGTGATCCATCCCACAGTTTAGGCGTTCCCGCCGTCCCTCCGGGCCCCCTAGGCTTGCGCAGGGAAGTCAGCAGAGCCATCGCACCCTCCGGGCACCGCCCGCGAAACGGTGACGGGCCCCAAGGGAGTTGGTGCGGTGCGCAACCGTCGACGCTGGAAGCGGGTACTGATCGGGGCCTTCGCCGGCTGCGCGGTGCTCGCCGACGCCGGAGCCTCCGCCGCCGCGGCCGCGGTCTCCTCCGAACAGCTCGCGATCTCCACGCCTCCGGCCGGCAGCGCCGCCTGGGTCCAGGACCACTCCTTCGGCCACTCCCTGCCCGACCCGGCCACCACCACCCCGGCCGCCGCCGCGGGGTTCTTCGCCTCGCTCGCGCCCACCGAGCTGGACCGGCTGATCCAGGAGTACCCGCTGGTCGTCGGCAACTACGACGGCGCCCCGCTGGACCTGCGCTACCGCGCCAACAGGATCGCCCTGGCCGCCGAGCGCGACCGGGCCCGGGCCCGCGCCGCCGACCGCGGACTGGACTCCGACACCCGCGCGCTGGCCGTCTCCCGCGCCAACGACGTCGAGCACCTGCTCGCCCCCGACCGGCAGATCCTGGCCTTCGACCCGCGCGGCCGCGGCCTGGTCACCGAGGTGTGGGGCGACCTCGCCGACGCCGAGCGGATCTCCGTGCTCGTCCCCGGCTCGGACGCCGACCTCGGCCACCACGACCAGACGGCCGACCCGCTGCGCTCCCCGGCCGGCATGGCCCGCGCCCTGTTCACGGAGGAGCGGCGCCAGGCGCCGAAGACCCGCACCGCCGTGATCTCCTGGACCGGCTACGTCACCCCCTCCGGCCTCGGCCCGGACGCCGCCACCTCCCGGCTCGCGGACGTCGCCGCGCCCCGGCTGGAGCGGCTGCTCGCCGGGCTCAAGGAGACCACCCGGCCGGACGCGCCGCCGTCGCTGCTCTGCCACTCGTACGGCTCGGTGGTCTGCGGCAACGCCGCCCCGGACATCCCCCGCGCGGCCGCCTCGCCGTCCGACACCTCCGGCATCACCGACCTGGTCGTGTTCGGCAGCCCGGGCATGGGCGTGCAGAGCACCACCGAGCTGGGCGCCGGCGTGCACGTCTGGGCCACCCGCAACCCCAGCGACTGGATCGGCAACGTGCCGTTCCTGGAGGTCGGCGGCCTCGGCCACGGCGCCGACCCGACCGCGAGCGGCTTCGGCTCCGAGCAGATCTCCTCGGCCCGCGCGGCCGGCCACAACGGCTACTTCACCGAGGGCACCGACAGCCTGCACAACTTCGCGGCGATCTCGCTCGGCCACTACCAGGACGTGGTCCGGGCCAACCCCGGCTCCTGAAGCCCGGGAGAACGCCCCCTGGCTAGGCCGGCTGGTCCTGGTACAGCCGCAGGGCGTCCGCGGCCGCCCGGGCCAGCTCGCGCCGGGCGGACGGCGGGGCCAGCACCTCGACGTCCGGGCCGAAGGCCAGCAGCAACCGGACGGCCGCCGGGGCGGGGAAGGCCATCGCCACCTCGGCCCACTCCTCGGCCGGCCCGGTGACCGGCTCCGGCGGCGGCGCGGTGACCCGGCCGCCGTGGATGCGCAGGAACATGTCCAGCCGTCCACGCCGGACCCGCACCCGCACCGGCACGTCCTTCGGCAACCGCTCGACCTGCTCGCGCAGCACCGCCCAGGCATCGCCGAGCCCGACCCCGGCCCGGCGCCGCACCGCCTCCTCGGTGGTGTCGGCGGCCAGCACGCGGTCGGCCCGGAACAGCCGCGGCTCGCCGTGCAGATCGGCCACCAGGTACCAGACCGCGGCCTTGCTCACCAGCCCGTACGGGTCGACGGTGTACTCCACCGGCGCGGGCGCGCCGCTGTGCCGGTAGCGCAGCCGCAGCCGCCGGTCCGCGAAGACGGCGTACTGCAGCTCCCCGAGGTCCGGTCCGATGGCGGGGCCGGCCGCGCCGGGGGTCTGCATCCAGCGAGCCGGGTCGACCAGGATCCGCTCGCTGATCCGCTCGGCGGCCGGCCGGTGCGGGGCGGGCAGGGCCGCCATCACCTTGCGCAGCGCCGAGCCGAGCGCACCGTCCAGCCCGAGGTCGCTGTGCGCGCCCTGGGCGGAGAGCACGAACAGCGCCCTGGCCTCGTCCGCGGTCAGGCCCGTGACGTCGGTGCGGTAGCCGGGCAGCAGGCCGATGCCGCCGTGCCGCCCGCGCTCGGTGAACACCGGCACCCCGGCGGCGGAGAGCGACTCGACGTCGCGGTAGATGGTGCGGACGGACACCTCCAGCCGCTCGGCGAGTTCGGTGGCGGGCACCCGGCCGCGGGTCTGGAGCAGCAGGAGGATCGAGAGCAGGCGGTCGGCCTTCATGTCCCAAGAATCCCAGTAATCCTGACGGTAGTTGTCAGGTTTTACTGGGAGATTGCGTTCCGAGCCCGAAAGACCACCCGACACCAGGGAGTTGAGCGCAGATGACCGCCGTCCAGGATGCCCGCCCGCAGTACCTGACCGCCCTCGACCAGCTGGAGAAGCTGTTCGCCACGATCACCCCGGCCGACCTCGACCGCCCCACCCCCTGCGCCGAGTTCACGCTGCGTCAGCTGTTGAACCACGTGGTCGGCGGCATCCACCGGTTCGCGTACATGGGCGAGGGCGGCCACGCCGAGGACGTCGTGGCCGCCATCGAGGACCCCTCGGACGAGGGCTGGCCGGCCGCGCTGGGCCGGGCCCGCACCCGGGTGGCCGCCGCCTGGGCGGACGACGCCAAGCTCGGCCGCCCGACCGTCGCCCCCTGGGGCGAGGTGCCCGGCGCGGTGGCGGTCGGCGGCTACCTGATGGAGCTGGTGACCCACTCCTGGGACATCGCCACCGGCCTCGGCAACGACTTCGCCCTGGACGACGACCTCGCGCGGACCGCGCTGGCCATCGCCGAGTTCGTGCTGCCGGCCGAGCAGCGGGTGCCGGGCGTCCCGTTCGCCGCCGTCCGGCCGGTCGCCGAGGACGCCGACGTGCACACCCGGCTGGCCGCCTGGACGGGCCGTACGGTCTGACCCCGTCACCGGCCCCGGGGGGAGCGTCCGCCGGCTCCCCCCGGGCCGCAGGTGCCCGCTACTCCCGCGCCGCCGAGGTGGAGCTCATGTCCGCGTAGCGGCTCCCCGCGACCCGGCCGGCCACCGGCTCCAGCAGCGCCAGCTCCTCGGCGGTCAGCCGCAGCGTCGCCGCCGCGGTGTTCTCGGCGAGCCGGCTGCGCTTGCGGGTGCCCGGGATCGGCACGACGGCCAGCCCGTGCACCTCGGCCTGCCGGTGCACCCAGGCCAACGCGACCTGGGCGAGCGTCACGCCGCGAGCCGCCGCGATCTCCCGCAGCGGGTCGAGCAGTTCGGCGTTGGCGGCCGCGTTGTCGCCGGTGAAGCGCGGGTTGGTGCGGCGGTAGTCGTCCGCCGAGAGCTCCTTGGCGTCCTGGAAGGCGCCGGTCAGGAAGCCCCGCCCGAGCGGCGAGTACGGCACGAAGGCGACGCCCAGCTCCGCTGCGGCCGGCACCGCCGTGCGCTCGACGTCGCGGGCGAACACCGACCACTCGGACTGGAGCGCGGCGATCGGGTGGATCGCGTGGGCCTCGCGCAGCTCCGCGCCGGTCACCTCGGACAGGCCGAGGTGGCGCACCTTGCCGGCCTGCACCAGCTCGGCCATGGCGCCGACCGAGTCGGCCAGCGGCACGGCCGGGTCGCGGCGGTGCATGTAGTACAGGTCGATCTCGTCCACGCCGAGGCGGCGCAGCGAGGCGTCCACCGCGGTCCGGATGTACGCCGGGTCGTTGCTGATGCCGCGGACGGAGCCGTCCTCCTCGGAGCGCACGATGGCGAACTTGGTGGCGATCACCACCTTGTCCCGGTTGGCCCGGACGAAGGGGCCGATCAGCTCCTCGTTGTGGCCGGAGCCGTACATGTCGGCGGTGTCGAAGAGGGTGACGCCGGCTTCCAGCGCGGCGTCGAGGGTGGCGAGCGCCTCGTCGGCGTCGGTGGGGCCGTAGAACTCGCTCATGCCCATGCAGCCGAGGCCCTGGACGCCCACCAGCGGGCCGCCGGTGCCGAGTTCGACGGTGGGAAGGACGGTCTGAGTCATGCGCTCTGCTCTTCCTCTACACGGATGTTCTGGCATTGGACGGGGGCGCCGACGCCGTCGGCGGCCTTCCCGGCATAGAGATCGATCTTGTAGTCGAGGACGGCGAGGGTGGCCTGGAGGTCGGCGATCCGCTGCCGGACCTCCTCGCGCTGGGCCTCCAGGAGCTGCTGCCGCTCCCGGTAGGTCCGCTCGCCCTGGCGGGCCATGTCCACGTACTTGAGCATGTCCGCCACGGACATGCCGGTCAGCCGCAGTCGGCCCAGGAAGGCCAGCCGGTGCAGATCGGCGTCGCAGTAGCGGCGCCGGCCGCCCGCCGCCCGGTCGACCGGGTCCAGCAGACCGATCCGCTCGTACCAGCGCAGGGTGTGGTCGGTCAACCCGCTCGCCGCGGCGACCTCGCTGATGGTGTGCCTCGGCGTCCGGTCCGGATCGCCCGTCGGGCGGCTGAACACCTCCGAGCAGCTGCGCAGGTCGATCTCGATGCGTGCGGGTGCGGCCATCGCTTGTCTCCCCTGTCCTGTGCGACGTGAACGACGCTACCGAGTTGGAGTGCACTCCAAGCAAGCCCGACATCCGGGTGGCCCCGCCACCACCTTTTCCGACGAATTTCCCGGCGACTAGAGTCGGGCTCATGGAGAGCTTGCGGATGATCGAGAACTGGCCGGTGCCCCACGCCGCGACGGCCGTGGTGCGGGCGGCGGACGGCGCGGTGCTGGGCGCGCACGGACCGCAGCAGCACCTGTTCCCGCTCGCCTCGGTGACCAAGCTGCTCACCTCCTACGCGGCGCTGGTCGCCGTCGAGGAGGGCGTGTTCGAGCTGGTCGACCCGGCCGGACCGCCCGGGTCGACCGTCCGCCACCTGCTCGCGCACACCTCCGGCCTGGGCTTCGACGAGGACCGGGTGTTCGCCGAGCCCGGCAACCGCCGGCTCTACTCCAACGCGGGCTTCGACGCGCTGGCGCGGGCGCTGTCCGAGGCCGCCGGGATCGAGTTCTCCCGCTACGTCGCCGAGGCGGTGTTCGAACCGCTGGGCATGGCCGACACCCTGATCAACACCGCGCACAAGTCCCCGGCCGGCGCCGGCGGCCTGTCCACCGTCGCCGACCTCGCCCGGTTCGCCGCCGAGCTCCAGGCGCCCAAGCTGCTGGACCCGTCCACCGTCCGGCAGGCCACCCGCGAGGTCGCCTTCCCCGGCACCAGCGGCGTACTGCCCGGCTACGGCCATCGCCGCCCGAACGACTGGGGCCTCGGCTTCGAGATCCGCGACGGCAAGAGCCCGCACTGGACCGGCACCGCCAACTCCCCCGGAACCTTCGGGCACTTCGGCCAGTCCGGAACCTTCCTGTGGGTCGACCCGCAGGCCGGCGCGGCCTGCATCGCGCTCACCGACCGGGACTTCGGGCCGTGGGCGGTCGAGGCCTGGCCTGCCTTCTCGGACGCGGTGCTCGCAGAGCTGGGGCGCTAGCCGTACGAGACCGGCGAGTGCATCTCCCAGAGCAGGAGTTCGGCGCCGGTCTCGCCCGCCGCCGGGTCGGCGAAGGCCTCGCCGGTGATCCGGACGCTGTCGCCCGGAACCATCGAGCGGCCGCCGCCCTTGGGCCCCGGAACGGTCCGGTAGCCCAGCGAGCCGGCCGTCAGGTGCGCGTACCGCCAGGGCGCCTCGGGCAGCGGCGGCAGCGGCTGCCACGGCCCGGCGGTGGCCAGCCAGAGCGCGGCGTCGCTGCGGCGCAGCCGCAGGGCGTCCGTCCCGGCGTCGCGCTCCAGCCCGGAGGCGAGCAGCGTCAACCCGCCGTCCGCCGGTTCCACCTTGCGCAGGCCGTACGCGGGGGGCGCGTCGAACGCGTCCGGCTGGAGCCACATCTGGACGAAGCGCACCGGCCCGGTGGCGCCGCCGACATTGCGCTCGGTGTGGGTGACGCCGGAGCCGGCACTGAGGTGCTGGACCATCCCTGGGCGGACCACTCCGCTGTGGCCGTGCGAGTCCCGGTGGGCCAGCGCGCCCTCCAGCACCCAGGTGAGGATCTCGGTGTCCCGGTGCTTGTGCTCCTCGAACCCGGCGCCGGGAGCGAGGAGTTCCTCGTTGCACGCGAGCAGCGCGCCGAAGTGGGTGTTCTTCGGGTCGTAGTGGCCGGAGAAGGAGAACGCGTGCCTGGTCTCGACGCCCTCGGCCGGGGCGGAGCGGTAGCGCTCGGCGGTGCGGCGCAGGTCGGCACGGGGGCGGTCGGGGGCTTCGTTCACGCCCCCACCGTAGTGGCTGGGGCCCGGGGTGTGACTCTCGCCACCGCGGCGCTCCGCCGGGGGGTGTGCACGAGCAGTCACTCACGTGAGGCAGTCTTGTCCTTGTGCCAGCCGCTTCCGCAAACTCCCAGAGCGACCCCAGTCCCAGCCCCGCACCCGAACCCACCGGGAAGAGCCCGGCCGCCCGGCCGGGCCGTGACCGCCCCGGCCGCGCGGCACCCCGCCTGACCGCGCAGGAGCGCAGAAACGCCGCCGAGCGCGCCGAGCGCCGGGCGGCGACGCTCAAGCGGCTGGAGAAGTCCTCCGGCAAGCTGGCCACCGCCGCGATCTCCCGGATGGACGACCAGCTCGGCTGGTACCGGCGGATGCCGCCGGAGCACCGGTCCTGGATCGGACTGGTCGCCCAGGCGGGCATCGCCGCCTTCACCGAGTGGTACCGCCACCCGGACGCGGCCCAGGCGATCTCCACCGACGTCTTCGGCACCGCCCCACGCGAGCTGACCAGGGCGATCACCCTGCGCCAGACCGTCGAACTGATCCGCACCACGATCGAGGTGATGGAGGAGGCCATCGAGGAGGTGGCCGCCCCCGGCGACGAGGCGGACATGCGTGAGTCGGTGCTGGTCTACGCCCGGGAGATCGCCTTCGCGACCGCCCAGGTGTACGCCCAGGCCGCCGAGGCGCGCGGTGCCTGGGACGCCCGGCTGGAGGCGCTGGTGGTCAACTCGCTGCTGTCCGGCGACGCCGACGAGGGCGTGCTCTCCCGCGCCGCGGCGCTCGGCTGGGGCCAGCCCAGCCAGGTCCGGGTGGTGATGGGCAGCGCGCCGGACGGCGACAGCGAGTTGGTGGTCGAGGCGATCCGGCGGGCCGCCCGGTACGCCAAGCTGAACGTGCTGACCGGGGTGCTGGGCAAGCGCCTGGTGGTCGTGGTCGGCGGTGAGAAGGAGCCGGTGCACGCGGCCCGGGCGCTGATCGGCCAGTTCGCACCCGGTCCGGTGGTGGTCGGCCCGACCGTGCCCGACCTGCTCTCCGCGACCCGCTCGGCCCACGCCGCCGCGGCCGGCCTGCGCGCCTGCGCCGCCTGGCCGGACGCCCCCCGCCCGGTGCTGGCCGACGACCTGCTGCCGGAGCGGGCGCTGGCCGGCGATCAGGCCGCGCGCCGTCAGCTGGTGGAGGAGATCTACACACCGCTGGACGAGGCCGGCTCCGCCCTGCTGGAGACGCTGAGCGTCTACCTGGAGCAGGCCTCCTCGCTGGAGGGCGCGGCCCGGATGCTCTTCGTCCACCCCAACACGGTGCGCTACCGGCTACGACGTGTGACTGACGTCACGGGGTACGCCCCCTCCGACGTGCGTTCGGCGTTCACCCTGCGGATCGCACTGGCCCTCGGCCGACTGGACGCCGTCGGCGAGCCCGGCTGAACCGGAGTGTAGGGACCATACAATCCCGGATGGTTTTCTTCGTTACCGTCGCCTACCCGCCCCTGGGCGCCTGGCGAGAGAGGGTTGAACCGTGCTCGTAATCGTCGCCCCTGGACAGGGTGCCCAGTCCCCCGGTTTCCTCAGCTCCTGGCTGGAGCTCGACGGCGTCGCCGACCGCCTGCGCGGCTGGTCGGAGGTCGCCGGGCTCGACCTGGTGCACGCCGGTACCGAGGCGTCCGCCGAGGAGATCAAGGACACCGCCGTCGCCCAGCCGCTGCTGGTCGCCGCCGGTCTGGTGACCGCCCGGGAGCTGTTCCCGGACGAGGACGCCGCCCGCAAGCTGGTCGGCGCCGTGGCCGGCCACAGCGTCGGTGAGATCACCGCCGCCGCCGGCGCCGGGGTGCTCACCGCCCACGACGCGCTGACCTTCGTGCGCGAGCGCGGCCGGGCCATGGCCGAGGCCGCCGCCGTCACCGAGACCGGCATGCTCGCCGTGCTCGGCGGCGAGCCGGAGGAGGTCGCGGCGAAGCTCGCCGAGCACGGCCTGACCGCGGCCAACAACAACGGCGGCGGCCAGATCGTCGCCGCGGGCACGCTGGCCCAGCTGGAGGCGCTGAAGGCGGACCCGCCGGCCCGCGCCAAGCTGATCGCCCTCAAGGTGGCCGGCGCCTTCCACACCGAGCACATGGCTCCGGGCGTCGAGCGGCTGGCTGCGCTGGCCCCGACCCTGACCGCGGCCGATCCGCAGGTCCGCTACGTCTCCAACAAGGACGGCGCGGTCGTGGACTCCGGCGCCGAGGTGCTGGCGCGACTGGTGTCGCAGGTCTCCAACCCGGTCCGCTGGGACCTCTGCATGGAGACCCTCGGGCAGCTGGGCGCGACGGCGGTGATCGAGCTGTCCCCCGCGGGCACTCTCACCGGACTGCTCAAGCGCAACCTCAAGGGTGTGGCCACGCTCGCCCTCAAGACCCCCGCCGATCTGGACAAGGCCCGCGAGCTCGTCGCGGAGCACGGCGGTCAGGAGCAGGAGACCCAGGTATGACCAAGCCCCAGATCCGTCCGGTGAGCGGCGCGCAGTACTCGCGCATCCTCGGTGTCGGCGGCTACCGTCCGGTCCGGGTGATCCCCAACTCCGAGGTCCTGGAGTGGATCGACTCCTCGGACGAGTGGATCCGCACCCGCAGCGGGATCGCCGAGCGCCGCTGGGCCGGCCCGGACGAGTCCGTCGCCGAGATGTCCGTCCAGGCGGCCGGCAAGGCGATCGCCCAGGCCGGGATCGCCCCCGAGCAGATCGGCGGCGTGATCGTCTCGACCGTCTCGCACCTCAAGCAGACCCCCGCGATCGCCACCGAGATCTCCGAGCGGCTCGGCTGCGGCAACGCCCCGGCCTTCGACATCTCGGCCGCCTGCGCCGGCTTCGGCTACGGCCTGGGCCTGGCCGACGGCATGATCCGCGGCGGCAACGCCGAGTACGTGCTGGTCATCGGCGTCGAGCGGCTCAGCGACCTGACCGACCAGTCGGACCGCTCCACCGCCTTCATCTTCGGCGACGGCGCCGGCGCCGCGATCGTCGGCCCGTCCGACACGCCCGGTATCGGCAAGCTGATCTGGGGCTCCGACGGCTCGCAGGCCGACCTCATCACCCAGACCGAGGCCTGGGACACCGCCTTCGCCAAGTCCGACGCGATCAACGGCGCGGGCGAGGAGACCAGGTGGCCGGCCCTGCGGATGGACGGCCAGCCGGTCTTCCGCTGGGCGGTGTGGGAAATGGCGAAGGTGGCCCAGCAGGCGCTGGACGCCGCCGGGATCACCGCCGACCAGCTCGGTGCGTTCATCCCCCACCAGGCCAACATGCGGATCACGGATGCCATGATCAAGGCGCTCAAGCTGCCGGATTCGGTGCCCGTCGCCCGCGACATCGCCGAGACCGGCAACACCTCCGCGGCCTCCATCCCCCTGGCGATGGAGCGCATGCTGGAGAGCGGTGAGGCCCACAGCGGGGACCTGGCCCTGATCATCGGGTTCGGGGCGGGTCTCGTGTACGCCGCGGCAGTCGTTACTCTCCCCTAGGCGCATTCGCCCAATCCACCAGCCTGTGTCCGGCCGCCGGCCAGACACGCTCAACACCGAAGAGGAGCGGCCAGTATGGCTACCCAGGAAGAGGTCCTGGAAGGTCTCGCCGAGATCGTCAACGAGATCGCCGGCATCCCGACCGAGGACGTCCAGCTCGACAAGTCCTTCACCGACGACCTGGACGTCGACTCGCTGTCCATGGTCGAGGTCGTCGTGGCCGCCGAGGAGCGCTTCGACGTCAAGATCCCGGACGACGAGGTCAAGAACCTGAAGACCGTCGGCGACGCGGTGAACTACATCCTCAACGCCTGAGCGATCGACTCGTTCGACTCGGCCAGCCCGGCCGGCGTCCCGTACGCCGGCGAAGGCTGACCGGTCGGTCGGGCTCGTGGAGCCTGGCCGACCCCACCGGCCGGGACGCCCTCACCAGGG
>NZ_JBHVFE010000308.1:0-10798 GCF_042801945.1 Kitasatospora sp. NPDC057542 | reverse complement strand
CCCTCGATACTGCTCTGACCTGCGTGAATACTGTGCTTACGGCTCCCGGGCGCCGCTCAGTGCGGCCCTGATGCTGTCCACCACGACATCCAGCGGAGCGTCCGTCCGGGCCACTGTGATGAGCACCTCACCTCCGGGGCTGGCACTCAGTGCGCTCTCCGCCCCGGTGTCCCCCGGGGTCCCATTGGCACCCGGTGCCACCACCGATCCCCGGCGTCTGGCACCCGGCGCGCTGGAGGCCCAGAAGGTCCGCCGGATCACCTCGAAGGAGTGGTCCAGCTGTGCCTCCACGTCGCCCCGGCCGCCGGCCCGCAGCCAGCGCCGCAGCACGTGGTTGTGCGCCGCGACCACCGCCGCCGCCGAGACCTCGGCCAGCATCGAGTCGTCCTCGCCGCCGCGCTGCCAGCCGGACGGGATGGACTCGCCGGTGTCGAAGCGCCCCAGCAGGTAGCGGGTGAACAGCCGCTCGTAGCGGGCCACCACGGCGATCTCCCGCTCGCGCAGCGCCGGGACCTGACGGATCAGCTGGTACCGCGCCACCGACACCCCCGGGGTGGAGGCGTACATCCGCAGCACCTCCTTGATGCCGCGGCAGACCACGTCCAGCGGGTGCTCCTCCGGCTCGGCGCTGGCCAGCAGGTCGGCCACCCGCACCAGGGTGTCGTCGTGGTCCGGGAAGATCGCCTCCTCCTTGGACCGGAAGTACCGGAAGAAGGTGCGCCGGGCCACCCCGGCGGCGGCCGCGATCTGGTCGACCGTGGTCTCCTCGTAGCCCTGCGAGGCGAACAGCTCCATCGCGGCCGTGGCCAGGTCCTGGCGCATCTGCTGGCGCTGCGCCGCCGCCCGGCGGCTTCCCGGCCCGCCGTCCGGCCCGGTGCCCCCGGTGGAGGGGGCGGTCCGGTCGGCGCCGCGGTGCGGCCCGGCGGGGTGCTGCGGGGAGGTTGACTGAACCCGATCCATGTCCGGAACGCTACACGGCCCGGACGGTGCGGCCGCGGCCCTTCCCCGACGCACCGGTGCGACCGGGCCGGTCACGGCCGGGCGAGGCCAGCGGGAGGATACCGTCCCGGGGCTCCAACCGGGGCGCGCGGAGGACGCTGAGGGCGCGGAGCCGTACGACGGGGCGCCGTTCCCGGGAGCCGCGCCGCCGTGGGGCTGGGCCCCGTACGGCGGGGCCCCGTACGGCTGTGCGGCGTGCGATCCGGCCTGCGGGGGCCCGTACGGCGTCTCGTACGGGCCGCCCCCGGCCTGCGGCGTGGTCACCGGCGCGCGTGGTCGCGGAAGCCGCGGCCGGTCTTGCGGCCCAGGCAGCCCGCCGCGACCAGGTGCTCCAGCAGCGGTGCGGCGGCCAGGCCCGGCTCGCGGAACTCCTGGTGCAGCACCCGCTCGATCGTCAGCGAGACGTCCAGGCCGACCACGTCCAGCAGCTCGAACGGGCCCATCGGGTAGCCGCAGCCGAGCTTCATCGCGGTGTCGATGTCGTCCACCGTCGCGTAGTGCTCCTGGAGCATCCGCACCGCGTCGTTCAGGTAGGGGAAGAGCAGCGCGTTGACGATGAAGCCGGCCCGGTCGCCGCACTCCACCGGGTGCTTGCGGACCTTGGCGGTCAGCTCCAGCACGGTCGCGGTGACGTCCGGCGCGGTCAGCACGGTGGAGACCACCTCGACCAGCTTCATCGCCGGGGCCGGGTTGAAGAAGTGCATGCCGATCACGTCCTGCGGCCGCGTGGTGGCGGTCGCGCAGCTGATCACCGGCAGGGAGGAGGTGGTGGTGGCGAGCACCGCCCCCGGCTTGACGATCTTGTCCAGAGTGGCGAACAGCTCCCGCTTGACCGCCAGGTCCTCGGCGACCGCCTCGACCACCAGGTCCACCTCGGCCAGCTCGGCGTACTGGCCGACCGGGGTGACGAGCGCCAGCGCGGCGTCCCGTGCCTCGGCGGACAGCCGGCCCTTGGCCACCGAGCGCTCCAGCGACTTCGCCAGCTGCGCCTTGGCCGCCTCGGCCTTCTCCTGGCTCCGGGCGGCCAGCAGCACCGGGTGCCCGGCCTTGGCGAACACCTCGGCGATGCCGGTGGCCATCGTCCCCGAGCCGCAGACGCCGACGGTGCGCACCTCCCGGCCCGGCACCCCGGGCAGGGCCGGCCCGGTGGCCGCGTCCACGGCCCGGGACGAGCCCGGCGCCTCGTAGGTGTAGAAGCCGCGCCCGGTCTTGCGGCCCAGCAGCCCGGCCGCGACCAGCTGGCCGAGGATCGGGGCGGGCGCGTGCAGGCGGTCCCGGGACTGCTCGTACATCGCCTCCAGCACGGTGCGCGCGGTGTCGATGCCGATCAGGTCGAGCAGCGCCAGCGGACCCATCGGCAGGCCGCAGCCGAGCCGCATCGCGGCGTCGATGTCCTCCCGCGAGGCGTACTTGGACTCGAACATCGCGGCGGCCTGGTTCAGGTAGGCGAACAGCAGGCCGTTCACCACGAAGCCGGCCCGGTCGCCGGCCGCCACCGGCTCCTTGCCGAGGTCGCGGGCGAAGGCGGCGGCGTCCTCGGCGGTCTGCGGGGAGGTCAGCACGGTGCGGACCACCTCGACCAGCTTCATGCCGTGCACCGGGTTGAAGAAGTGCAGGCCGAGCACCCGCTCCGGACGGGCGGTCGCGGCGGCGATCCGGGTCACCGACAACGCGGTGGTGCCGGTGGCCAGCACGGTGGCCTCCGGGCAGATCCGGTCCAGCTCGGCGAAGACCTCCCGCTTCAGTTCCAGCTGCTCGGGCACCTCCTCGATCACCAGGTCCGCCCCGGCGGCGGCCGCCAGCTCGTGGCCGACCGAGATCCGGGCCAGCAGCCTGGTGCGCTCCTCGGCGGTCAGCCGCTCCCGGTCCACCGCGTGCGCGGTGGCCTCCTCGATCCGGGCCAGTGCCCGGGCGGCCGAGTCCTCGGTGGCCTCGATGCCGATCACCCGGCGGCCGCTCTTGGCGACCGCCACCGCGACGCCGGCACCCATGGTGCCGAGGCCGACGACCGCGACGGTGGGGAAGGGACGCTCCATCTGTCCTGACTCCTAGTCATGAAGGGCCCGCGCGTGCTCCGGCGGGCACGCCGCCGCGCCCGTACGCCGGGGGCGGCCGCCGCCGGAGGAGGGTCCACGTGCGGGGGCTGGGGAGATGACGGGGTGTCGGCGCACCCGGGCAGCGGCCGGTCCGCTCCGGCCGAACTGCGGATGTGCCGTGGTGCTCAGGCGCTCGAAAGTGAAGGAAGCGACTCTGATACGAGGAGGAACCCGGCCCGCCGCGGTCCGCGGCACCGGCCGGTGAAAGCGCACCGCGCGAGCGCCGGAGAAGCGGCGACCGCGGCCTGCCGCCGGTGCGGCTCCCGAAGCCCGGCGGTGGTGCGTGTCCGGCCACTGTAGCGAAGCTACTTGTGAGTAGGAAGGGGGGCGGCGCCGGAAAACCGTTCGGGGCCGGGGGGCGAAGCCGTGCGAGGTGGAGACGGAAAACCGTTCGGGCAGCGGATGGGTGTTCGCTAGGGTGATCGACGCGGGGGCGGCTCCGCGGCGTGCTTCCTTCTCACTCATCTCCAAAATGAACCGAGTGCGCCCACTCTCCGCCCCCGCTTCGTCGTACCCACGGGGGAAGAGCTGTGAAGAAGCCGAGCGCCGTCGTACCCGAGACCGGTCTGGACGCCTATCTGCTGCGCCGCCACGGGACGGTCCTGGTCGAGCCCGGAGCCGGGCCCGGCCAACCGCAGCCGTGGACGGCCCAGGGGCTGGTCGCCCTGGAGGCCGACCTCGCCCGGCGCGGCCACGTGCTCACCGCGCCGCTGCGGGCCGCCCTCGGCCGGCTGCGCCCGCTCGACCTCTCCGCGGCCGGCACCCGGCTGCTGTGGGGCATTGACGCGATGCTCGGCGCCGACCGCAGCCACGTCCCGCTGTTCCGCCGCTTCCCCGAGGGCGTGCCCTCGCACGCGCACGCCGACTACTCCGCGATCATCCGCGGCTACCTGCTCTGCCAGGCGAGCCAGGTCTGCCTGCTCTGCGAACGCAGCAGCCTGGAGGCCGGCATCGGCGCCCTCGCCCCCTGCGCCCACCTGCTGTGCGGCGACTGCTACCGGGAGCGGGTCGAGGACGGCGGCGACCGCCACTGCCCGCTCTGCCGCACTCCGCTGGAGCGCAAGCGCCGTCTGTCCACCGACACCAGGGCCGCCCGCAAGGCGGCCCGCGAACTGCAGCCCGGACAGCAGCTCAAGCCGCTGCGCCTGGCCGGTCCCGCCGAGGTGGCCGCGCTCGCCGCCACCGCGCTGACCGCGCTGCTCGCCCGGCAGACGCCGCTGAGCCCGCAGGACCGCGAGGACCTCGCCCTGCTGCTCGACCACACCCCGGCCGACCCGGCCGACTGGCTGCCTGCCGAGATCCCCGTCCGGGAGACCCGCGCCACCGTGCTGGCCGCCCTGCTGCACCGCGACCGGGAAGCCGCCCGGCCGCTCCTCGCCGGCCACCTCACCACCGCCACCGACGTCCTGCGGCTGATCTGGGCGTGGTCCGGCGCCGAACCCGACCTGCTGCCGGAGACCGCCCGCACGCTGCGGCTGCGGAGCCTGCCCCGCCCGCTGCGCCGCGAACTGCTCGCCGTCCTGGACGCGTTCCCGGCCGGCACCCTCGCCGAGGACCTGCGCCGCCACCGGCAGGCCTGGCTGCGGGCCGGCGAACTGCTGCACCCGTACGAGCACCGCGCCCGCTTCCCGTACGCGGCGGCCGCCTTCGCCGTGGTCCGGCAGAGCGACCTCGACCTGCACGGCCTCGGCCCGCAGCTGCGCGAGGCGCCCGCCCCGCTGCGGGTGAGCGAGACGCCCGGCGGCCACACCCGGCTGACCGTGGAGACCTTCGCCGCCCGGGTCGAGCACACCCTCGAACAGGGCGACCTGCCCGCCACCGTCAGGCTGCTGGCCCGCCGCCCGGGCGAACTGGTACGCCGACTGCACCACCTGCTGCGGGTGCACGCCACCTGCTTCCCCGGCGAGCCGCTGCCCGCCGAACTCGCCGAAGCACTGCCGGGGGCGCTGCGCGCGGTCGCTCCGGGCCCGCTGCTCGGCGCGTACGGACGGCTGCGCGCGCCGCGCGGAATCGGCGAGCGACGGCTGTACTTCCCGCGCGGCCGGGTCGCCCCGGCGCACTCCCGCTTCGACTGGGGCACGCCCGTCCCGGACCGGTTGAGCGCGCCGGTCTGCGCCCTGATCGAGGCCGAACTGCTGCGCCGGGCCGAGCAGTCGGCGGCCGCTTCGGGGCGCTACGAGGTGGCCGTACTGGACGCCGCCCTCGCCGACCTGGTGGTCCCGTTCGCCGAGCGGGCCAGTGCCAAGACCCTGGTCGCGGTGCCGCGCGGCAGCGTGCAGGGGCTCCCGGGCGGGCAGCACCTGCGACTGTTCGTGCACTGGATGCAGCGCCCGCACCAGCGGGTGGACCTCGACCTGTCGGTCGCCTTCTACGACGAGGAATGGCAGTTCACCGGCCTGTGCGACTACACCCGGCTGGTCACCGGGCCGCGCGCCGCCGTCCACTCCGGCGACTTCACGACCGCCCCGCCGCCGCACGGCGCCACCGAGTTCGTCGACCTGGACCTGCGGGCGCTGGGAAAGGCCCGCGCCCGGTACGCCGTGGTGGTGGTGTTCAGCTACAACGACATCCCCTTCGAGGACCTCACCGACGCGTTCGCCGGCTTCATGACCCTGACCCCCTCCGAGGCGGCCCGGCAGCGCACGGGCAGTTTCCACCCCAGGAGCGTCCGCCAGCGGCTGGACCTCGCCGGGGACGCCCGGATCTGCGTGCCGATGATCGTCGACCTCCAGACCCGCAGCTACACCTGGACCGACCTCAACGTGGGCTCCGGCACCGGGTTCCACAACCTCTACCGGCACCACGCCGTGGTCGGCTCGCTGGCCGCCGACGTCCTGACGCACTTCGCGCCCGGCTCCCGGGCCACCCTGTGGGACCTCGCCTGCGCCACCGCGGCGGCGGGCAGCGACGAGGTGCTGGTCCGCGACCGGACCGGCCGCGGGCTCGGCGTCTACCACCGGGGCGCGGACGAGCCGGTGAGCGCCTTCGCCGAGCGGCTGCGCTCCCGCCACGCGAGCGACCGGCGCACCGAGCAGCCGCCGGACGACACCGCCCGGATGATCGCCGAACGCCTCGCCGGTGCCCGGGCGTTCGCCGCCCTGGTGCACGCCGACGTGCGCGCCCCGGCCGAGGTGTGCGGGACGCTCTACCGGCTCTACCCGGGCCCGACCGACGCCGCCCCGGACACCCTGGAACGGATCACGGCGGGGGAGTTGACCGCCAGATTCGCCCCGAAAGGGTGAACGGGTGAACAGGGCTGCCAATAGGGCCACCCGATAGGGGAGTTACCCGACCCCGACCGGCGGGGCAGCATGGTGACATGACCACCGGAACCGCCACCGCCGGCCCCACCGCGCCCGGTCCCGCCGAGCCGCCCGCCACCGCGGAACAGCTCGCCACCGCCGCGGCGGCAGCCGTCGCGCTGCCACCGCGCGCCGAGCGGGCCGAGCGCGCCGAGGAGGCCGCCGACCGGCTGCGCACCGAGGCCGTCGAGGCGGTGGCCGTCACCTGGGTGGACAACGCCGGCGTCACCCGGGTCAAGGCCGTGCCGCTCGCCGGTCTGGCGCACGCCGCGCAGTGGGGCGTCGGCACCGCGCCCTGCTTCGACGTGTTCCTCGCCGACGACACGATCACCACCAGTCCGATCATCGGCGGCCCCACCGGGGACCTCAGGCTCTACCCGGACCTCGACCGGATCGTCTCGTTGGCCGCCCAGCCCGGCTGGGCCTGGGCCCCGGGGGACAGGTACACCCAGGCCGGGGCCCCGCACCCCGGCTGTCAGCGGCTGTTCGCCCGCCGGGTCCAGGCCGTGGCGGCCGCGCGCGGCCTGAGCCTCAAGGCCGGCATCGAGGTCGAGTGGACGGTCGCCCTGGCCGGCGCCCCGCAGGAGGAGCCGCAGTACCCGACGCACGGCCCGGCGTACGGGATGCACCGGGTCACCGACCTCTCCGACTACCTGCGCGACGTCCTGGGCGCCCTCGGCCGGCAGGGGCTGAGGGTCCTGCAGATCCACCCCGAGTACTCCCCGGGCCAGTTCGAGGTCTCGGTCGCCCCCGAGGGCCCGGTCGCCGCCGCCGACACCTCCGTCCTGGTCCGGCACACCGTCCGGGCCGTCTCCGCCCGGCACGGCCTGCGGGCCTCCTTCGCCCCGGTGGTCGAGGCGGGCGGCGTCGGCAACGGCGGGCACCTGCACGTCAGCCTCTGGCGGGACGGGCGCAACCTCGGCCACGGCGGCCCCGGTCCGTACGGCCTGACCGCAGAGGCCGAGGGCTTCCTCGCCGGGGTGCTCGACGCGCTGCCCGAACTGCTGGTGCTGGGCTGCTCCAGCCCGGCCGGGTACCTGCGACTGGTGCCGTCGCACTGGGCCGGCGCCTACCAGTGCTGGGGCCTGGAGAACCGCGAGGCCGCGCTGCGCCTGGTGACCGGCTCCACCGGGGAGCGGGCCGCCGCCGCCAACGCCGAGGTCAAGTGCTTCGACGCGAGCGCCAACCCGTACCTGGCGGTCGGCGGGGTGATCGCGGCCGGCCTCGCCGGGATGGACCAGCGCCGCGCGCTGCCACCGGAGTTCACCGGGGACCCAGCCGCCGCCGAGCCCGGCACCGTGCCCCGGCTGCCGACGGGCCCGGCCGAGGCGGTCGCCGCGTACGAGCGCTCCGCAGTGCTGCGCGAGGCGCTCGGCGAGCCGCTCTACCAGGCGGTGCTGGCGGTGCGCCGGGCGGAGCAGGAGCAGTACGCGGCCGTCACGCCCGAGGAGTTGGTCGCGGCCACCCGCTGGCGGTACTGAGCGTGGCCCGGCCGGAGGGGCCCGCGCTGGTCGACCACCACTGCCACAGCGTGGTGGCGGTCGAGCTCGCCGACGACGCCCTGGCCGGGCTGCTCACCGAGTCCGACCGCCCGCCCGCGCCTGGCTGTTCGCCCTTCGACAGCGCGCTGGGCCTCGCGGTGCGGCGCTGGTGCCCGCCCGCGCTCGGCCTGCCGGCACACGCCCCCGCCGCCGACTACCTCGCCCGGCGGCGGGAGTTGGGCGCGGCCGAGGCCACCGGACGGCTGCTGGCGGCGGCCGGGCTCGACACCTGCCTGGTGGACACCGGGCTGATCGCCGCCGCGGGCCACCCACTGCTGCCGCCGGCCGAACTCGCCGAGGCCACCGGGGCGTCGGTGCGTGAGGTGGTCCGACTGGAGTCGATCGCGGAGACGGTGACGTGCGGCGCCGAGGCCTGGCCGCGGGCCGTCGCCGAGGCGCTCGCGTCGGCCGCCGCCGGGGCCGTCGCGATCAAGTCGGTGCTCGCCTACCGGCACGGCCTGGCCGCCCCCGCCGAACGCCCGGCCGCCGCGGCGGTGGTGGCCGCAGCCGGCGCCCACCTGCGCGGCGGGCGGGGCCGGCTGACCGACCCGGTGCTGCTGCACCACCTGCTCTGGACGGCCGTGGACGTCTGCGCCGAGCTCGGCCTGCCGCTCCAACTCCACACCGGCTTCGGCGATCCGGACCTCACCCTGCACCGGGCCGACCCGTCGCTGCTGACGGACTTCGTGCGGGCCACCGAGCCCAGCGCCGTCCCGCTGGTGCTGCTGCACGGCTACCCGTACCACCGGCAGGCCGCCTGGCTGGCCCAGGCCTTCCCGACGGTGTACACCGACCTCGGGCTGACCGCCTCCTACGCCGGGCCGCGGGTGGCCGCGGTGCTGGGCGAGATGCTGGAGCTGGCGCCGTTCGGCAAATTGTTGTTCTCCACCGACGCCTACGGGCTGCCCGAACTCTATTTGGTGGGCACCTGTCAGTTCCGGTACGGACTGGATGCGGTGCTCGCGGGCTGGCAGGCCGACGGCGCCTGCTCCGCAGCCGACGCCGAGCGGGTGGCGCGGTTGGTCGCGGCCGACAACGCGCGCCGGTTGTACGCGTTGTAGGGGTGCGATCGGTGCTGGTGGCCGCCGTTGCGGCGGGTGTGGCCGCACGTTGGCGAACCATCACTTTTTAACACTCTTGACCTCTGTTTCCCTGTTGATCTCCGGAGCTCGTAACCCCCCTTCCTGATCCGGATGTGACGATTGGATGACTACCTCTTGCGCTTATAAGCAAATATTCATTAGCGTCCCGGTCATTCCCAAGCGCACCTGCCCATCGCAGCTGCCGCCTGACGACTCGGGAGGCCAACCCCCATGCGTGTTCCTCGGATCAGCCGTACCCGGTACGCGGCAGTGGGCGTCGTGCTCGCCACCGCCGGCGCCCTCGCGCTGCCGGCCGGCACCGCCGTCGCGGCCCCCACCGCCGACTCGACGACCGGTCCGCTGATGAGCTACGTCGTCAACACCAAGGCCAACCACGGCCAGGTGCAGAAGGTCGAGAAGGCCATCACCGGCCTCGGCGGCACGGTGGTCCAGTCGTACGAGCAGGTCGGCGTCGTGGTCGCCCGCTCGAACGACACCAAGTTCGCCGAGAAGCTGCGCCTGGCCAAGGGCGTCGACTCGGTCGGCGCCAGCCGCACCAAGGGCATCCAGGCCGCCGACCAGGGCAAGGCCGACGTCGCCGCCGAGCCGGCCGCCTCGGCCGCCCCCGGCGAGGAGCCCTACGACGCCTACCAGTGGGACATGCGTCAGATCGGTGCCGACAAGGCCCACAAGATCTCGCTCGGCAGCCGCAACGTCACCGTCGGCGTGCTGGACTCCGGCATCGACGCCACCCACGAGGACCTGGCCGCCAACGTGGACGCCTCGCAGTCGGTCTCCTGCATCGACGGCAAGACGAACACCGACTGGAAGGCCTGGCAGCCGACCACCAGCGACCACGGCACCCACGTGGCCGGCACCATCGCCGCCGCCAAGAACGGCAAGGGCATCGTCGGCGTCGCGCCGAACGTGAAGCTGGCCGCCGTCAAGGTCGTCGACGACGGCGGGTTCATCTACCCGGAGAACGCGGTCTGCGGCTTCGTCTGGGCCGGCGAGCACGGCTTCAAGGTGACGAACAACAGCTACTTCGTCGACCCGTGGATGTTCAACTGCAAGACGGACAAGGACCAGGCCGCGATCTCGGAGGCCGTCCGCAAGGCCGTCGCCTTCTCGCAGCGCAAGGGCGTTCTCAACGTCGCCGCCGCGGGCAACGAGAACCTCGACCTGGCGCACAAGACCGTCGACGTGGCCAGCCCGGACGACACCACCCCCGGCACCCGCCCGGTCACCAACGACTGCCTGTCGCTGCCGACCGAGCTGCCCGGCGTCGTCGCCGTCTCCGCGGTGGGCGTCAACGGCGTCAAGTCGTACTACTCCAGCTACGGCAAGGGCGTCGTGTCCGTCACCGCCCCGGGTGGCGACCGCCGCTACCAGCTCCCGAACACCCCGGACAAGGACGGCCGCATCCTGTCCACCATCCCCGGTGGCAAGTACGGCTACATGCAGGGCACCTCGATGGCCACCCCGCACGTCGCCGGCGTGGTCGCGCTGCTGGCCGGCACCTTCCCGTGGGCCAGCCCGGACGAGCTGACCGAGATGCTGACCACCCACGCCGAGTCCATCCCGTGCCCGACCGGCGAGTACAACCCGGGTGGTGCCGGCGCCTGGAAGGCCACCTGCGAGGGCGGCGCCGACGACAACGGCTTCTACGGCGCGGGCCTGGTCAACGCCGAGAAGGCGGTCCAGTGGTGGCGCTGACGCGCTGACCGCGGACACCTCTGAACAGTAGAGCCGGGGAGCGGGACCACTGGGTCCCGCTC
>NZ_JBHVFE010000307.1:0-10862 GCF_042801945.1 Kitasatospora sp. NPDC057542 | reverse complement strand
CGGCGAACCGCGCGGGCACCCGGATGGCGAGTTCCACAAGCAGCAGTACCAGGCCGGTCAGCGCGATCGCGGCCAGGACCGCGAGCCAGCGTGACAGGGCCAGCGTGACCCGGCGAACCGGGTACGCCATGACCAGGTCCAGCGTTCCGGCCTCCTCGTCGCCGGCGATCGCACTGGTTCCGGCCGCGGTGGCGAAGACGGCCAGCAGGATCGGCACGAGCAGCCCGAAGACCGTCGAGCCGAAGTAGCCGGCCACGGTGCCGTAGTCCTCCATGTGGAAGGCGTCGCGCATGGACTTCGGGAACGAGTTGACAGCGGTGGCCAGGCCCGAGTTGCCGCCCATGACCGGCCACATCGAGGAGTACATGGCCGCGACCGCGGTGATCGACAGGGCCCAGCCCAGGAATCCGCGGCGGTTGTCCGTCAGGTGTTTGCGCAGGACTGCGATGTCCACGATGCGACGCCCTTCGATCCGTTCCCGTTGGAGCCGTGCTCGTAGAAGGTGAAGAAGATCTCCTCCAGCTCCGGCTCCTGCGCCAGCAGACCGGTCGCCTCGAACCGGGCCGCGGTCTTCAGCAGGGCATCCGGACTCCCGGTCAGGACCGCGTGCAGCACGCTCCCGCCGTCCGGCGCGTCCGTGACGGAGACGTTCTGCAACTGCGGCAGCGCCGCGAACGTCTCGGCACCCACCCTGCCGCGGAAGGCGATCTCGATCGTGCGGTGCGCCGACTGGCGCAGCTTCTCCACGTCCGCGACGGTGACCAGCTCGCCCTCGCGGATGATGCCGACCCGTCGGCAGGTCTGCTGCACCTCGCTCATCACGTGCGAGGACATGAAGACGGTCTGCCCGTTGGCGCCGGCCTCCCGCACCAGCTCGACGAACCGTTGCTGCAGGAACGGGTCGAGACCGCTGGTCGGCTCGTCGAGCACCAGCAGCTCCGGGGTGTGCATGAACGCCTGCACGACGCCGACCTTCTGCCGGTTTCCCTTCGACAGGGTGCTGATCCGGCGGGTCAGGTCCAGGTCGAGGCGCTCGGCGAGTTCGCTGATGCGCGCGGCCGGGACGCCGCCGCGCAGGTCGCCCAGGTAGGTCAGCGCCTCGCGGCCGGTCTGTCGGCCGTCGATGCGGAAGTCCCCGGCGAGATAGCCGATCCGGCCCCGCGTCCTCGCGTTGTCGCGCGGATCGGAGCCCAGGACCCGTAGCGTCCCGGACGTGGGCCGGATGAGGTCGAGCAGCAGGCGGATCAGCGTGGTCTTCCCGGCACCGTTGGGGCCGAGGAAACCGAACACCTCTCCGCGCTGCACGGTGAGGTCGAGGCCTACCAGGGCGGTCCTGCCGGTCCGGGCGTTCCCGTACCGCTTGACCAGCCCTGTCGTCTCGACGGCGGCGTCGGTCATCGCCCCTGCCTTTCTGCCCGTGTCCGTCACAGACCGTTGTCCGTTTTGAACTCTTCGATGAGATCCGGCACGCGCTCGGTGATGAACGCGAAGAAGTCCCGTGTGACGCTTACCCATTGCGCTTCGGGCCGGTCCTCACCGTCGATCGGCTCGGTGCCTTCGACGAGCTGAGCGCCTCGAGGCTGCCCGGAGCTGCCTGCCGTTCACGGTCCCGGTGATCGGGCTGTCGGGGTGGCCGACTTCGCCGGGTCGTCCAGCGACGGGATGCCGGACAGCAGGTCGTAGGTGCAGCGGAACTGCGCCTCGAACATCCGCCCGCCGCGCATCGTGTACCCGGCCTCGGGGGTGCCGCCCGCGTCGAGGCTCCCGCCGATCTCGTCCTGCGCCTCGAAGATGTGGATGTCACCCCCGTCGAATCCCCCGTCCCGGATGAGGAACGCCGCCGCGGAAAGGGCGGCGATGCCGCCTCCGACCAGATACGCCTGTGCCATCGAAAACTCCTCAACTCTGCTGCGCCGAAGCCCTGTGTGTCCGTCCGACCGGGCGGCCCCCGCGGCGAACCGCCGACCGGGACCGGGCCCCTCGAACGGGGCGCGGACGCCAGCCTGCTCCTCGTCACCGAGCGCGGTCTGTGGGCCGTTGGTCACAAGAGGGCGGCACAACGGTCCCGGTCGTGCGGCCTTCGGTCCCGGCCCTGCTCGGAGGCGATTCCGCCCCGGCCGCGAGGTGTCGGGGCTCACTGGCCCCTCCGGCGGGGCATCCGCCAGCCCGCCGCCGCAGCCGTGTCCGCAGGCGGGCGGAAGGTCCCGGCCGCATGGTCCCCTCCGGCCCTTCGCCGCACCGGGCCGGTCGCCCGATGGTGGAGACAACCGCAAACGAGAAGGAGAGCACCGTGACCGAGCAGACCGACACGCAGCGGCGGATCGTGGTCGGCGTGGACGGCTCGCCGTCCTCCATCGACGCGCTGCGCTGGGCCGTGGACCAGGCCCGGGCGCGGGACGTCGTCGTCGAGGCCGTGACCGCCTGGCAGTACCCGGTGGCCACCGGCTGGACCGTCCCCGTCGTCGCCTACGAGAACCTCGCCGACAGCGCGCGCAAGGTGCTCGACGAGGCCGTCGCCGAGGTGACCGACGCCGAGCACAGGGACGGGATCCGCGCCCAGGTGGTGGAGGGCGGCGCCGTGTCGTGCCTGCTTGACGCGGCTCGGGGCGCCGACCTCCTGGTCGTCGGCAGCCGGGGCCACGGCGGCTTCACCGGCGCCCTGTTGGGGTCCGTCAGCCAGCACTGCGTCCAGCACGCGCCCTGCCCCGTGGTCGTGGTCCGCCACCCCAACGACTGAGTGCCCCGCCCCCGCACCGCCCTGCCAGCGCCACTGATAAGGAGAACGCCGACCATGCGACACCGGATCGTGGGAGAGCTGATGACTCACGCCGTCGTGCACGTACGGCCCGATACCGGCTTCAAGGAGATCGCCCGGCTGCTCGCCGAGCACGACATCACCTCCGTACCCGTCCTGGACCAGGAGGACCGCCCGATCGGACTGGTCTCCGAAGCCGACCTGCTGCTCAACGAAGCCGCCCAGGAGGACCCCGCCGGCCTGCTGCTCGCCCCGGACCTGCCGCCGCGTGACCGCGCCCGCAGCCGAGCCGCCACCGCCGAGGGCCTGATGACCAGCCCGGCCGTCTGTGCCCGGCCCGAATGGACCGTGGTCGAAGCCGCGCGGCTGATGCAGCGCGACAGACTCAAGCGTCTTCCCGTCGTGGACGAGGCCGGGCGTCTGGTCGGTATCGTCAGCCGCAGCGACCTGCTGCGCGTGTTCCTGCGGCAGGACCGGGCGATCCGCGAGGAGCTCCTCGGGGACGTCCTGGACCGCACGCTGGGGCTCCCGGCGGGCACCGTCGACGTCCAGGTGCACGAAGGCCGGGTCACCCTGACCGGTACGGTCGAGCACCGCGCCCTCGTGTCGGTGGTGGAGCGGCTGTGCCGGAGCGTGGACGGCGTCGTGGACGTGACCAGCCGCCTCGACTACCGCACGGACGCCACCACGGTCCTGCACCCTGTCTGCTGACCGGGCGCACCGGGGTCGGAGCCGGGAGCCTCTACGGGAACCCGGCTCCGATCGGTGGCGGTCCGCCGCTCCCGTCGACGCCAGCCGGTATCGTTGGATCAGGGGAGTGTGAAGCCCGTCACGGTGCGATTCGGTGTCCGGGCCGCGCGTGTGCCGGAAGGATCTCGAACCAATGCGGCAGTCCAGTGCAGCGGACGCGGCCGGTGCCGGCGAGCAGGCGGACATCGATGTACTCCAGGCCCAGCTCCGGGAGCTGGCCCGCGCCCGGGTGCGGATGAGCAGTCTGCTGCAGGCCGTGCTGGCGATCAGCCGCGACCTGGAGCTCCCGGTCGTTCTGCGGCGCATCGTGACCACGGCGATGGATCTGGTCGGGGCCCGCTACGGGGCGCTCGGCATCCTCGACGAGGACGGCACCCGGCTGGCCGACTTCATCCCGGTCGGCCTGGACGAGGATGAACGTTCGCTGGCCGACACCCCGCTCCCCGCCGGCCGGGGGCTTCTGGGCCGCCTGATCCACGATCCGCAGCCCCTGCGCGTCGACGACATCGCAGTCCACCCGGCCGCCGTCGGCTTCCCACACGGGCACCCGCCGATGCGCACCCTGCTCGGTGTCGCGATCACGGTGCGTGGCCGCGTCTACGGCAACCTCTACCTCGCCGACAAGCGCGGCGACCAGCCGTTCGACCTCGACGACGAGACCGTGGTGATCGCGCTCGCCGGAGCCGCCGGCGTGGCGATCGAGAACGCCCGCCTCTACAACCGGGTCCGAGCCGACTCCGAGCACTTCCAGCGGCTGCTGCTGCCCACACTGCCGGTGCTGGCCCCACTGGTCACCTGGGCGAGCTACCAGCCGGCCACCGAGCCCGCTCTGCTGGGCGGTGACTGGTACGACGCGATGGCCCTGCCGGACGGTACGCGGGTGGCAGTCATCGGCGACGTGGCCGGCCACGACCTCGACGCCGCCGCCGTCATGGCGCAGACCCGGAACATGCTGCGGGCCCTCGCCCACGACGGGGCCACGGCACCCAGCGAGGCGCTCGCCCGGCTCGACCACGCCGTGCACGCCCTGCCCGAGGTCCCGATGGCGACCGTCTGCCTCGCCCGCCTCGAACCAGTGGACGGGGCGTGGAACCTGCGCTGGAGCAACGCGGGTCATCTGCCGCCGCTGCTCGTCACCTCGGACGGCACCGCACACTTCCTCGACTCCGAGCCCGACCTGCCGATCGGAGTCGACCCGAGCCTGCCGCGCGTCGACCACACACATCCGGTGCCCGAGGGCGCGACGCTGGTGCTGTACACCGACGGACTGGTCGAGCACCCCGCCGTGAGCATCGACGCGGGGCTGCGAGTCGTCGCCGAAACTGCTTCGACCTGGGCGGGAAGTCCGTTGGAGAGCCTCGGGAAGGCCTTGATCGACGTCCGCCCGGGAGACCCCCACGACGACCTCGCCGTGCTGGCTCTGCGGGTCCCCCGAGAGACGTGACCCCGTGGAGCGGCTCGACCACGGGTCGGTGAGTCAGGCCGAAGCCCGGGCGGTGGAGACGTCGGCCTGGCGGCTGAGGCGCCACGGGCGCGCTCCTCATGGCCACGGCATGCGGCGCCGGTACGTCGCCTGCGGCCGCGCCACTCCCGACCTCCGCGCCGGCCTCATCATCCGCGCTCTCCCAGCCCATCCAGTCGGTGTCGCCCGGTACCGACGACGGCTTCCACCCCGCCGCTCCGTCCCGGACGGCGTCGCCGACCGCACCCCTGGCCGGTGCCGCCGATGCCGGGGTCGACCCCGGCGATGATCGAGGACGAGATCGCCTCGGGGATCAGTGCGAGCGCGATGACCAAGCCCGCGAGGACCTCGGTGCGCCAGGCCTTCGGGTCGGACAGCCAGTCGAGCTTGAAGCCGCGCACGCGCGCGGTCTCCGAAACGGCAGGAGAGGACAAGGGACCTATCTGTCGTACTCGGGCGCACTCCGCAGCAGGCCGGGGTACGAGGGAAGACGCGGAAGAACCGGGACGGCACCCCGTAGGCGACTTTCCGAGCATGGAGCCGGAAGTCGCGACGGAACACCGGGCAGGCCTGCGAGCGGGCGCGGCCAGGCTCACGTCCGGGGGCGGATCGTCAGGACATGCAGACGGCGGCGCTGGGCATCATTGGCTCGCGCACGCTTCTCTCCTGCGAGAATCGGATCTTCGCCGGGGGTGACGCTCACCCCGACAGGCAGACGCCGGCGCTGCCCGGGGCGGTCGGTGGGTCTGCCGCCATGCGTTCGAAGCAGGCGCGCCAGGAGCCTTCCTGGGGCTGCCAGCCGTGGGCCGTCCTGGCGAGCGTGTTGTCCGCGCCGCGCGCCCACCCCGGCCGGCCGTGGCCCGGTGCGGGCGTCGGTGCGCCGAGTGCGCGGGCGAGCACCGGCATCCAGTCGCGGGCCGCGGCGGGTTCGTCGTCCACCACGTTGACCGCGCCGCTGGGCCAGTGCAGCGCGGCGAGTGCGGCCCTGGCCGCGTCGGCGACGTGGAGGAAGGAGGTCGCCGTGGGGACCTGAGGACCCTGGACGGCGGCCACGGCCGATCCCATACCCTTCCCCAGGCGGTGTGGCTGGGGCTGCTGGCCCACGCCGAGGACTTGGACCTCCAGCCGTTCGAAGCCCCGGACACCGATGTGCTTCCGCCTGGCAATCGAGACCGTGATGCTGGGGCTGCCATCGGAACTCAGGGTCAGCTACCGGAGGCTGGTGATGCCTCCAGAGGCGGTATTACCGCGCGGTGAGCAATAGGCGGCCTGGAATACTCGATCTGCGGCCGGTCCCACGAGCAGGGAGGTCGGAGAACGGCTGCTCCTCTCGCCGTGCATGGTCTCCACCCATCTCCGTCAGCGCTTCCCGAAGCTCGGGGTGACTCCCGGCGCCGCCCTGCGTGACGCGCACGACCGGACCGAGGCGCCGGGGCCGGCCGAACTACGTCAAGTGACGGAAGCGACCGCCCACGGAGCGTTCCTATGGTGTGGCTGGCACCCCTTGCCAGCACACCGTCATGTCCTCGACTTGGACGGGAGAACCGGAAGGGCCCGGTCGGCCCCGTACGCGCGGGGATTGCTCCCGGACCGTCAACCGGTCCGCCGCGAATGCCAAGTCGGCCCTGCACGCGCGGGGACCGTCGCGAGCTGGTCGCTCGTCCGATTGGCGAGGGACCTGTCGGCTTGGCGGTGATGCTGGGATTCTAGAAAACAGGTCGATTCTTCATTGCCCCGCCGAGCTGGTTGGACGCTTGCGGTTCACGTGGGTCGGCGTGAGCCCCCCTGGGCTGGCGTCATGGGGCGAACCCAGGGCCCCAAACAACTGCTGGCTCGTCAACTGTAAGAACTGGACGGTTAGTTAAGGTCGAAGTCGAACTCGGCGGTGACCGGCGCGTGGTCGCTCCAGCGCTCCGCGTGGGAGGCCGCGCGTTCGACGTAGGCCTTGACGGCGGTGTCCGCAAGCTTCTGACTGGCCATCAGATAGTCAATCCTCCAGCGGATGGACGCCTTTTCTAAAAGAGTCCACCTGTTCGAGAACAGTCTGTTCGAGGGTGCCCGCTGGCCTGGGTGGTAGGGGACCTCCTGTGAGCATCATGACGGCTTCGGCGCCGGTTCGGGCAGTGGTGGGTTCGCGTGTCTCGGACACGCATGGGGACGAGGGCAAGGTCTCGCACCTGGTGCAGGCGGAGTCGGCGACGCGGCACGCGCTGGCGAAGGAGTGGGAGATCGTCGGGTCCTTCGAGGACCTGGATGTCTCCGCGGAGATCACTCCGTGGAAGCGTCCGGACCTGGGCCCGTGGCTGACCGAGCGGCAGGGTGAGTGGGACGCGTTGGTGTGGGCGAAGGTCGACCGGGCGTTCCGGTCGGCGAAGGACTGCGCGGACGTGGCGCACTGGGCGGAGGAGAACCACAAGGTTCTGGTGTTCACCGACGACGGGATCACTCTGGACTACCGGGAGGGGAGGGAGTCGTCGTTCGGGAACGAGTTGGCGAAGGTGTTCCTGATGCTGGCGTCGATCTTCGCGGAGATGGAGCTCAAGCGGATCAAGGCGCGCGTCACGGCGGCGCACAAGCACCTGCGCAAGACGGACCGCTGGGCCGGCGGGCAGCCACCGTACGGGTACCGCATCGTGGACCGTCCCGGCGGCGGACGCACCCTCGAACCGGACCCGGTCACCTCCGAGGCCGTCCGCTACATGGGCAAGCTGCTCCTGGAAGGGCAGAGCCAGTGGATGATCGCTACGGCTCTGGAAGCAGCAGGCTTCGACACGCCGTCGATGCACGCGTACAAGCACCAGGGCGATACCTACACGAGCAAGCGGAAGGCGCCGCCGTCGAACCACTGGAACCCGACCAGCGTGGGGAAGATCCTGCGCTCACCGGCGACGATGGGCCTGAAGCTGACCGGCCGCTCCGTGAAGGCGCGCAAGATCGCTCGTGACGCGAAGGGCCTGCCGATCCGGATGGCCAAGCCGCTGTTCACGGAGGAGGAGTGGGCTGCGATCCAGGCGGCGATGGACGAGCGGTCCATCACGAAGGAGCGCTCGAACGGCGTCTCGCCGTGGCTCGGCGTTGCGCACTGTGACCGCTGCGGTGACCGGTTCTACCGCCAGGTCAACCTCGCCAAGAACGGCAAGATCTATGAGTACTACCGGTGCGCGAAGACGGCCGGCAAACCCGCCTGCAAAGGCCAGTCCGTCAAGGGCGAGCGCGTCACCGCGGCGATCGCCGCGCTGGTGGACCGGTTGGCTGGCCTGGCAATGACGGTCCGCAGGTTCATTCCAGGTGAGGACCACACCGAGCAGCTCAATCACGTCACCGTGGCGATGAAGGACCTCCGGGAGGAGAAGCGCCGCAACCTGTTCGACTACCCCGGCGGCGACGACGAGTACGCCGAGGCCCTCGAAGTCCTCGTCGACGAACGCCGCCGCCTCGCAGCCCTCCCGCAACGCCCCTCCGCCTGGGTGGAAGTCGTGACCGGCGAGACCTTCGCCGGCGCCTGGACCCAGGCCGACCAGGAAAGGCGCCGCCAGCTCCTCCTCGGCCTCGAGGCGCGCCTCTACATGACACCCGCCATCGAAGGTTGGTACCTGCCCGCCGAACTCGAAGCACGAGTAGCGAAACTGGAGTGCGCCGGAAGCCCGGCATAGTTCGGGTGGTCTGGATCCTTCTCAATAGTGCGCGTGTCATGATCAGACATGAGGTTGGGTAGCGGAGCGTGGGGACAGCGGCAGAAATGAGGCACGTGCAAGTGGGCCTTGGTGAGGTGCACGTGTTGCCGTCGGCTCAGCGGTGACGCCACAGCGAGTGCAGCCGCAGGACGTCCATCTGCCAGTGCTGTTGGAGTCCGTTCTGCGGGTGTGGCAGCTCCATGCCGAGCGCAGCCGCGACCTCGCGGTAGACCCGCGTCGGGGCGTGGTCGCCCGCGACGACAAGGGCCGACAGCAACGGCTCGCCAGCTGGCGTGTCACCGTCGACGCGGGTGAGCAGCTCACGCTGCTCGGATCCCCGCAACCATGGAAGATCGCGATTCAACCGGCGGCTGAGTCCCGACCAGGTGATGGTGGATTGGTGACGGGCGACATCACGGAGAACGTGCCCCACGGCCCCGGCGAGTTCGCTGAGCGAGGGGTCACGTCCGCGCCAGTGGTGTATCGACAGTCATCCTCCAGACAGTCACTGGCCACAGGCACCTCGGCCTGAGAGGGATGACGGAGGTGACCACTGCAGCCCGGCCTAGACTTCGGGCCGCGACTGACCCGAGCCACGCTGACCCGAACGGCATGCGGCTGAGTGGCAGCTAAAGGGAAGCGGTGGCAGCGTCGCGGTATGAACTGGGGCTGGAACCCATCCACTCTGAGCGCTGTAGCGACTGCGGTGACCATGTTGGTCGTGTTGTGGGGCGCTGGTACCTCGGTGCACCGGATCCGAGAGCAGCGTCGGCGGGAGTTCGAGGACTTCTACGTCCGCCGGTATTGGGAGCTCCTGGATCGCCTCTCCCTTGACACCCTGTGTGGGCGCGATCGGGGGCTGCGACTGGGGGAGGGGGAGCAGCGAGCGATTCGTCTTTACTTCCGCTTGAGCGAGGACGAGGCGGACTTGCGGGAGCAGGGCTGGATGTCCGATGCGACCTGGCGGGACTGGTCTGGGGCAATCCGGAGCCAGATGGATCGGGAGCCGTTCTGGCGGTTGTGACAGGAAGCGCTCGACGACTCCGAGGAGAGAACCGCGAGTACGGGTTTCGGCACCTGCGCGTGCTGTGCGGCATAGAAGGAGCTGGCTACGACCCGCGACCAGGCGACTGGGTGCGCCTGCAGCGGTGGGCCTCAGACAGAATCCGGCCGCCGAAGGACCACTGACGGCTCGATGCCGCAAGGCTTCCCGGCGAGATTCAGTCTGCGGTCGCGGGGCGGGCCCGGGCCCCGCCGGTGGAGTGACCGGCCCCGGCCGGAACTCCTTGTCGGGGGAGGATCAACCGCAGTTGTCACAGACCCCCGTGACCGGCAGTTCGACGAAGCAACGGGGGCACACGGGAGAACGCCGCTCGGCTACGCTGGCGGCGCGCCGACGGGCGATCACGGACTGGAGGCGCGGCGCGAGTGCGGCGGTGCCGCCGTCAGCTGGCAGATTCGAGCAGAACCTCCGGTAACAAGCGAGGCGGGCGTCAGCCGCGTGGTTCTCTCGGGCAAGATCGTCGGGGGCAGGCGGCAGACCCGACACCTGGAGGACCTCGTCGTAGCCGTCGCCGACCATGCCGTCGTCGACACGGACCACCAGAGCCGTCAGCGGTGGGTCTCCACGCCGGTGCGCCTCCCGCACCACACTTCCGAGTACCTGGCCGATCCAGAAGAACGGGGGAACCCTCGTGTACACACCGGTGCGCTCCTGCAAGACCTCGCTGAGGGCACCGTAGGTGATGACCGCGTGGTAGGACCGGGCGACCTCGACCAGTGCCGGGTACACCTCCCGGGTCCACGCGGCCGAAGCCGTGGAGTGGTCCACCTCCACCATCGCGCCGCCCACCACCCGCCAGTAGCTGTACGGCTTCTCCACGCGCCCCCGATCTTTGCCCCTGCATCTGCGCACTACTCGACCTGTGGGCCAGTATTCCAGTACGACTCTATCCAGGGGCTGTCCGCTGCGTGGTCAGCACAAGGCCGCCGGGACCACCCGCCGGGTGGATGGTGGAACCCCGCAGTGGACCCGCCAGCTGCGCCGGCTCCAAGTAACGGGTCTGCCGGTCGGGCGTCGGAGAGACGGCGTTCGGCGCGACATCACTGGGGCCGCGGGCAAAGCCCAACGAGCTGCGCCTGGTGATGCTTCCAAAAGCCTCCAGGCCGAGCCAGCCTCCGATCCGAGCACACCTGATGCCGGGGCCGCGCACACGACGTG
>NZ_JBHVFE010000306.1:0-10940 GCF_042801945.1 Kitasatospora sp. NPDC057542 | reverse complement strand
GGCTCCCACCGGTCAAGGGGCCGCGACCACGGTCAGACGCTCAGCCGGCGCAGGGCTTCCTCGTGCAGCAGCCCGTTGGAGGCGACCGCGTCGGCGCCGCCGGGGCCGGGGATGCCGTCCAGGCCGGTGAAGCGGCCGCCGGCCTCCTCGACGATGATGCAGTTGGCCGCCATGTCCCACAGCGACAGCTCGGGCTCGGCGGCGATGTCGACGGCGCCCTCGGCGACCATCATGTAGGACCAGAAGTCGCCGTAGGCGCGGGTGCGCCAGCAGGCGCGGGTGAGGTCCAGGAACGGGTCGAGGCGGCCGCGCTCCTCCCAGCCGGTGAGCGAGGAGTACGAGAAGGACGCGTCCTCGATCCGGGAGACGCCGGAGACGTGCAGCCGGGAGGCCTTGGCCAGGCTGCGGCCGCCGAACGCGCCGAGGCCCTTGGCCGCCCACCAGCGGCGCTGGAGCGCGGGGGCCGAGACGATGCCGACCACCGGGCGCTCGACGCCGTCCGGGCCGTCCTCCAGCAGGGCGATCAGGGTGGCCCAGACCGGGACACCGCGGATGTAGTTCTTGGTGCCGTCGATCGGGTCGATCACCCAGCGGCGCGGGCCCGAGCCCTGGAGGCCGAACTCCTCGCCGAGGACGGCGTCGCGCGGGCGGGCGCGCTGGAGCACGCTGCGCACGAGTTCCTCGGCGGCCTTGTCGGCGTCGCTCACCGGGGTGAGGTCGGGCTTGGTCTCGATCTTCAGGTCGAGCGCGCGGAAGCGCTCCAGTGTGACCGAGTCGGCCGAGTCGGCGAGGACATGGGCGAGTCGGAGGTCGTCGTGGTAGTCGGCCATGCCGGAAACCCTAGCGAGCCTCCCCCGATCGGCACAGCCGGGCTCGCGGGGCGGGACGGAACGGGTGCGGGCGCCCGGCCGTTCAGTGCGCCGCGGTGCTGAGCTGGAGGCCGACGACGCCGGCGATCACCAGCGAGATCGAGACCAGCTTGAGCACCGAGGTGCTCTCGCCCAGGAAGGCCATGCCGTAGACCGCGGTGCCGGCCGCGCCGATGCCCGTCCACACCGCGTAGGCGGGGCCGACCGGCAGGGTCTTCAGGGAGAGGGTGAGCAGGCCGAAGCTGCCGAGGGCGAACACGCAGAAGCTGATGGTGGGCCAGAGCTTGGTGAAGCCCTCGCTGAGCTTGAGGTTGACCGCGAAGCCGGTCTCCAGCAGGCCGGCCAGGACCACCAGGGCCCATGCCATCGCGTGCCCTCCCTGTCGATCGACGGTCGGACCGCGATGGCCCGACTTTCCTATGATCGCCAGGTGAGCCCGCTCCGACACCTCGAACGGGCCACCAACCTCAGGCAGTGGCGAAGGGCGGCCGGGCTCAGTCGACCTCGCCCTCCTTGCTGGCCAGCAGACGGCGCAGCGAGTAGAGCCGGGCGGCCTCGGCGTGGCCGTCCGCGACCCACGCGTCCAGCGCGCAGTCCGGCTCGTCGTGGCTGCACGCGCGCGGGCAGTCGACGGTGCCGGGCTCCAGGTCGGGGAAGGCGTGGATGACCCGGGACGGGTCGATGTGCGAGAGGCCGAAGGAGCGGAAGCCGGGGGTGTCGATCACCCAGCCGGAGTTCAGCGCCTTCTTCGAGCCCGGCTTGGCGCCGGGCGGCGGGGGCAGCCGCAGGGCCAGGGCGGAGACGGTGGTGTGCCGGCCGCGGCCGGTGACCGCGTTGACGTGCCCGGTCTGCCGCTGGCGGTCCGGGACGAGCGCGTTGACCAGGGTGGTCTTGCCGACGCCGGAGTGGCCGATGAACACCGTGGAGAGCCCGCGCAGGTGCTCGCGCACGGCCTCGGCGCCGGTGGTCTCCAGCTCGTCGCGGCGGGTGACCACGTACGTGATGCCCAGTGACGCGTAGGAGTCCAGCAGCGTCGAGGCCGGGGCGAGGTCGGACTTGGTGAGCACCAGCAGCGGCTCCATGCCCGCGTCGTAGGCCGCCACCAGGCAGCGGTCGATCAGCCGGGGACGCGGCTCCGGGTCGGCCAGGGCGGTGACGATGGCCAGCTGCTCGGCGTTGGCGACCACGATCCGCTCGTACGGGTCGTCGTCGTCCGCGGTGCGCCGCAGCACCGAGCTGCGCTCCTCGACCCGGACGATCCGGGCGAGGGTGTCGGCGTCCCCGGAGAGGTCGCCGACCAGGTTGACCACGTCGCCGACGACGACGCCCTTGCGGCCCAGCTCGCGGGCCTTCATGGCGACGACCTCGCGCTCCTGCTTCGTTCCCGGGTCGACCAGGCAGGTGATCCGGCCGCGGTCGACGGTCAGCACCATCGCCTCGGCGGCGTCCTCGTGCTTGGGTCGGATCCGGGTCCGCGGCCGGGAGCCCCGGCGGGCGGGGCGGTTGCGGATGTCGTCCTCGTCGGCGTCCTTGCCGTAGCGGCGCATGTGCTCAGTCTCCGCTCAGACGCCCGCCGCCGCTCCGCCGAGCAGCTCGGACCACATCCCGGGGAAGTCGGGCAGGGTCTTGGCGGTGGTGGCCACGTTCTCGACCTCGACGCCGGGCACGGCGAGGCCGAGGACGGCGGCGGCGGTGGCGAGCCGGTGGTCCTCGTAGGTGTGGAAGATGCCGCCGTGCAGCGGGCGCGGGCGGATCCGCAGGCCGTCCTCGGTCTCGGTGACGTCGCCGCCCAGGTCGTTGATCTCCTTGGCGAGCGCGGCGAGCCGGTCGGTCTCGTGCAGGCGCAGGTGGGCGATGCCGTACAGGTGGGACTCGGAGCCGGCGAGCGCGGCGACCGCGGCGATCACCGGGGTGAGCTCGCCGACGTCGTGCAGGTCGGCCTCGATGCCGTGGATCCGGCCGGTGCCGGTGAACTGGAGGCCCTCGTCGGTGAACTCGCAGGCGCCACCCATCCGGGTGTAGATCTCGCGCAGCTGGTCGCCGGGCTGGGTGGTGTGCTTGGGCCAGTCCCGCACGGTGACCCGGCCGCCGGTGACCAGGGCGGCGGCGAAGAACGGCGCGGCGTTGGAGAGGTCCGGCTCGACCACCAGGTCGCGGCCGAGCAGGGCGCCGGGGGTGACCCGCCAGACGTCCTTCTCGCCGCCGTCCTCGGGGGCGTCGACCTGGGCGCCGGCCAGCCGCAGCATCTCCACCGTCATCCGGATGTGCGGCAGTGACGGAACCGGGCCGCCGACGTGGCGGACCTCGATGCCGTGGTTGTAGCGGGCGCCCGAGAGCAGCAGCGCGGAGACGAACTGGGACGAGGAGGAGGCGTCCAGCTCGACCGGGCCGCCGTCCAGCGAGCCGGTGCCGTGCACGGTGAGCGGGAAGGCGCCGCGGCCGCCGTCCTCGATCCGGGCGCCGAGCGCGCGCAGGGCGTTGATCACGCCGTGCTGGGGGCGCTCGTAGCAGCGCGGGTCGCCGTCGAAGTGCACCGGGCCGTCGGCGAGGACGGCGAGCGGGGGCAGGAAGCGCATCACCGTGCCGGCGTTGCCGACGTCGACCGAGGCGGGGCCGAGCAGCGCGGGGGCGGGGATGACCCGCCAGGCCTCGCCGCCGCCGGTGCCGCCGGAGTCGTTGTTGACCTTCTCCTCGATGGTGACCCCGAGGGCGCGCAGGCCGTCGGCCATCAGCTGGGAGTCGCGGCTGCGCAGCGGGCGGCGCACCCAGCCCGGCCCGTCGGCGAGTGCCGCCAGCACCAGGGCCCGGTTGGTGACCGACTTGGAGCCGGGGATGGTGACGGTGGCGTCGACGGGGCTGGTCGCGACGGGGGCGGGCCACAGGGTCTCGGTCATGGGGCAAGTCTAGGGGCCGCACCGGAACGGCCTCGGCGGCGGCCGGACGGCGGGCGGGGGCCGGGGGCTACTGCAGGGGCTGGAGCAGCCATGCGGCGCCGAGGGCGAGGCAGGCGAGGGCGACGAGCAGGAAGACGGTGACCCAGGCGAGGGCGGGGACGTGGGTGAGCCGGGCGAGCTGGTCGGCGTCGGAGTCGCGGGCCCAGCCGATCCGGCGCTGGTGCTGGAGCTCCAGGACGGGGCGGACGGCGCCGAAGAGCAGGAACCAGCAGCCGAGGTAGGCGAAGCCGGCCTGGACCTCGGCGCTGCCGAACCAGGAGACCAGGAAGAAGGCGCCGCCGGCGACCAGCACGCTGAGGAAGCCGAAGGCGTTGCGGATGCGCAGGAGCAGGGCGAGCAGCAGCACGATCGCCAGCCAGAGCAGCAGGGTGATCCGGTCGGCGGCGAGCAGGGCGGCGCAGCCGAGGCCGAGCAGGGCGGGGGCGGTGTAGCCGGCGGCGGCGGTGAGGACCATGCCGGGGCCGGTGGGGCGGCCGTAGGAGAGGGTGAGCCCGGAGGTGTCCGAGTGCAGCCGGATGCCGGCCAGCTTGCGGCCGGTGACCAGGGCGATCAGGCCGTGGCCGCCCTCGTGGGCGATGGTCACGGCGTTGCGGGCGACGTGCCACAGCGGGCGGGCCAGGACGGCGAGCAGGGCGGCGGCGCCGGTGGCCAGGACCAGCCAGCCGGGCGGGGCGGTCTGGGTGCCGGCCACCTGGTTCCACAGGTCGCCGAGGGTCTGGTCGTTCGCGTTCATCGGTGTCTCTCCGCCTCCGTCCGTCGCACTGGGCCGTCGCACTGGGCCGTCGCATTGGGCCGTTCGGGGCAGCCTCCCATGCGGGGACGGGCGGGCGGGAGCGGGCGGTTCCGGGCCGGGGACGAACAAGTCCTGAGGACCGGCGGCATGGCAAGCTGGCCCGCATGTGCGGTCGGTTCGCAGCCAGCAGCAAGCCCGAGGACGTCGTCGAGCTGTTCGACGTCGAGCACTGGGACCCCGAGGAGACCCTGGACCCGAACTGGAACGTCGCGCCGACCGACAGCGCGTTCGTGGTGCTGGAGCGGCTGGGCAGGGACCGGCCGCGGCCGGTGCGGCAGCTGCGGGTGCTGCGCTGGGGGCTGGTGCCGCAGTGGTCGGACTCCGCCGAGACGGCGGTGAAGATGATCAACGCCCGGTCGGACACGGTGCACGAGAAGCCCTCGTACCGGCAGGCCTTCGCCGCACGCCGGTGCATCCTGCCGGTGGACGGCTACTACGAGTGGCAGACGGTCCCGGGGGAGCGCGGCAAGGCGCGCAAGAAGCCGTACTTCGTCTCCCGGGCGGACGGCAGCCCGCTGGCGCTGGCCGGGCTGTACGAGTTCTGGCGCAACCGGGCGGTGCCGCCCGGGCACCCGGAGGCCTGGCTGGTGACGTTCACCGTCGTCACCACGGACGCCGAGGAGGCGCTGGCGCCGATCCACGAGCGGATGCCGCTGTTCCTGGACCCGCAGGACTGGGACGAGTGGCTGGACCCGCGGCTGACCGACCCGGACGGGCTGCGCAGGCTGCTGACACCCCCGCCGCCGGGCGCGCTGCTGGCCGCCCCGGTGTCGCCGGCGGTCGGCAGCATCCGCAACAACGGCCCGGAGCTCAAGGAGCCGTGGGCCGAGGTCGAGTACGAGACCACCCTGTTCTGACCCGTGCCGAACGTTCCTGGAGACGTCGAGATGAGCACCACCGAACTGGTCCCCACCGAGGCCGGGGAGGCCCGGATCAGCTACCACCGGGCCGCGGAGCCCGAGGCCGTACTGGCGCTCGGCCACGGTGCGGGCGGCGGGATCGAGGCCCGGGACCTGGTGGCACTGGCGGGGAGGCTGCCGGCGCGCGGGATCACCGTGGCGCTGGTCGAGCAGCCCTGGCGGGTGGCGGGCAGGAAGCTCGGCCCGGCGCCGAAGACGCTGGACCTCGGCTGGCGGCCGGTGGCCGAGCGGCTGGCCGGGCAGGGGCTGCCGCTGGTGGTGGGCGGGCGCAGCGCCGGGGCGCGGGTGGCCTGCCGGACGGGCGCGGCGACCGGGGCGGTCGGGGTGGTGGCGCTGGCGTTCCCGCTGCACCCGCCGGGCAAGCCGGAGAAGAGCCGGGCCGAGGAACTGCTGGACTCCGGGCTGCCGACGCTGGTGGTGCAGAGCGCGGCGGACCCGTTCGGTGGGCCGGGGGAGTTCCCGGAGCTGCCGGCGGGGCACGAGCTGGTGGGGGTGCCGTACGGCAGCCACGGCTTCGAGGTGCCCAAGCGGGCGCCGGTGGGGCAGGACGAGGTGCTGGACCTGATCTGCGGTGCGGTGGGGGACTGGGTGCTGGCCCTCGTCCGGCGCCGGTGAGCAGGGCGTTTCCACTCGGTTACGCGTGCGAGTGAATGGCTGGTGCGGGTGGGAATGCGGGAGGGGTTCCCGTGGTTGTCGTCACCGTCAGCAGGAGTCACCGGTGAGAGGCAGGGCAGATGGGTTCGATCGCGTGCCCCGAACGGCCTGAGGAGCGCGAGGCCACCGCGGCGTTCGCCCCCTCCTGGTCGGAGTGGCTCGACGCGGGCGAGAAGCCCGTCAGCCCGATATCCTCCATTTCTGGACGGCCCGCCGTGGGCCGTGTCCGTCATGCCGAGGAGGTGGGTCCGGTCGTCGGGACCGAGCACGAGGCCGATCCGGGCCGTGGCCCGGGCGACGCCCTGCCTGCGGGCGAGGCGCTCACCGGTGAGGAGCTGGCCGAGGCGATCGGTGAGGACACCTACCGGGTGTCGGCGGAGGAGAGCGAGGAGGCCCGGCGGGAGCGCTTCGAGCGCGACGCCTTGGGCTACCTGGATCCGATGTACTCGGCGGCGCTGCGCATGACGCGCAACCCGGCCGACGCGGAGGACCTGCTCCAGGAGGCGTTCGCCAAGGCGTACGCGTCCTTCCACCAGTTCCGCGAGGGCACCAACCTCAAGGCCTGGCTGTACCGCATCCTCACCAACACGTTCATCAACTCGTACCGCAAGAAGCAGCGGGAGCCCCAGCGCACCGCGGCGGAGGAGATCGAGGACTGGCAGCTGGCCCGGGCCGAGTCGCACATGTCGACCGGTCTGCGCTCGGCCGAGACCCAGGCGCTCGACCACCTCCCCGACAGCGATGTGAAGGACGCGCTCCAGGCCATCCCGGAGGAATTCCGGATCGCCGTCTATCTCGCGGACGTAGAAGGCTTTGCGTACAAGGAGATCGCGGACATCATGGGTACTCCCATCGGTACGGTGATGTCCCGGCTGCACCGCGGCCGCCGTCAGCTGCGCGGCATGCTGGAGGATTACGCCCGTGAGCGCGGGCTGGTCCCGGCCGGCAGCGGGGCAGGGCAGGAAGCGAAGGGCTCGGGCTCATGAGCTGCGGCGATCCGCACGAAACCGAGTGTGGCGAGGTCCTCGACCACCTCTATGAATTCCTCGACAACGAGATGCCCGAGGGCGACTGCGCGAAGTTGCGCGTGCACTTCGAGGAGTGCTCGCCCTGCCTGAAGCAGTACGGGCTGGAGCAGGCGATCAAGGCGCTGATCAAGCGTTCCTGCGGGTGCGACGACACCCCGACCGACCTGCGCGGCAAGGTGCTGGCCAGGATCGACTCGATCCGGGCCGGGCAGCGCTCGGGCGAGCAGGTGGTGGTCGCGGTGGAGACCACCGTCGAGGTGCACGCCGAGTCGGCCCGGCCGGCGCCCAGGCCGGGCGCAGCGGCCGAGGCGGAGTCGGCCGAGCGCTCCGGCGCGCCGGTCGAGGCCGGCGCCCAGGCGGAGTGACGGCCCGTCGGGCGAACGTCCGTACGGTGGCCGGCCGGGTGGTCGAGCGCCGGGTGCGGTAGTCCGTCGGTCCGCCGGTGAGGGCGGGCCGGACGGTTCGGACAAGGAGTACAGCGGCCCCGGGAGCATGCGCCCCCGGGGCCGCTCCCGTCCTGCTCGCATGCGCCGTCACTCGTTCGAGTGAGTTGGCGGTGCGCCAACTGCGCCATTGCGGCACCATGCGTCCCCATGCCCGGGCGGCGGCCTATTCTCCTGACGGACACTCACCGTCGGTCCGCCCGACGCGTTGAGGCAACACGGGGTCCGTACGGCGGGGAGGTCGCGATCGCTACCGACTGTGGAGGATCGACCCTGCCGCGAGGAGCGGCGCGCTACCTGGTGGCCGTCCCGGTGGCGGCGCTGTGCTGCCTGGTGCCACTGCTGCCCGCCGCGGCCACCCCCGGGGTGCCGGGCTGGCTCGGCGCACCGGTGGACTGGCCCAAGGTCGGACTGCTGGCCTTCCTGCACGGCTGCTGGGAGTCCCTGGCCCAGGGCCTGCCCACGCCCTGCCTGGTGCTGGTGCGCCGGTTGCTGCGCCGGCCGGCGCTGCCCGAGCGGGCGCCCGCCCGGCCCGGGGTGAACGCCTTCTTCCCGGTGCTGTTCGCCGGGGTGCTGATGCTCCCGCCGGCCGCCTCGGCCCTGGTCGCCGCCCCGGCCGCGCTGCTCGGCGGACCGAGCGGGCGCGGCTGCCGCCCGCGCCAGCTGTTCAACGGCTCCCAGCTCGCGCTGTGCGCCTTCGCCTCCTCGGCCGCCTTCTACCAGCTGCACGGTCCGCAGCTGCTGCTCGGCTCCCGCTTCCCGGCCGCGCTGCTGCCGGGATTCGCCGCCGTCGCGGTGTTCTGCCTGGTCAACGGGGTGGTGGTGGGTGTCATGCTGATGCTCAGCGAGGGCCGCCGGGCCGGGGTGCTGCTGCGCGGGGCGCAGTCGGTGTGCGGGCTGCCGGTGCTGGTGCACGCGGCCGGCGGGCTGATGGTCGCGGTGCTCTGGCAGGGCCCGTACGGCGCGTTCGCGGCGCTGCTGGCGCTGCTGCCGCTGTCCATCTCGGCCTGGGTGTTCGCCCAGGGCCAGCGCGAGCGGGACGCCCACCAGGCCACCGTGCAGTCACTGGTGCAGGCCGTGGAGATCAAGGACTCCTACACCCGGGGCCACAGCGAACGGGTGGGCCACGCCTCGGTGCTGATCGCCGCTCAGCTCGGCATGGAGGCCGAGCGGCTGCGCACCCTGCGCTTCGCCGGCATCCTGCACGACGTCGGCAAGCTCGGGGTGGCCACCGAGCTGCTGCGCAGAAACGGTCCCCTGACCGAGGCGGAGCGCCGGGCGGTGGAGATCCACCCGGTGTACGGGTACGAGCTGGTGCGCGGGATCGACTTCCTCGGCGAGGCGCACGCCGGAATCCTGCACCACCACGAGCGGATGGACGGCCGGGGCTACCCGAGCGGGCTGGCGGGCGAGCAGATCCCCGAGTTCGCCCGGATCATCTCGGTCGCCGACGCCTTCGACTCGATGACCTCCACCCGCTCCTACCGGCGCGGCCGCCCGGTCGGCGAGGCGGTCGCGGAGCTGGAGCGCTGCTCGGGCAGCCAGTTCGACCCGGTGATGGTGCGGGCGCTGATCGACGCGCTGGCCGGGCACGACTGGCAGCCGGTGGTGCACTCCGAGGACTGCATCCAGGCGGTGCCGGACATCCCGCTCGGGGTGCCCGAGCCGGTCCGGGCGGCACCGGGCCGGGTGTCGCCCCAGGGCGGGACCGTCCCCGCAGCCGGGCAGTCGTGAGGGCCCTCGGGCGCGAGGTCCGGGGGCGTACGGTCCTCGGGCGCGCGATGTCCGGCCGTGCCGCTTCCGGGCGTACCGCTTCCGGCCGTACGGCTGCCGCTGGTTTTGCTGCCGCTCGTGCGGTGTCCGGGGCCCGGGCGCTGCGGCGCGTGGTCCTCGGCTGCACGCCCTGCGGGCGCACCGCGCGCGCGGTGCACGCGGCGGCCGCCGTGCTGCTGGCGCTCGCGCTGGGCGCGGTCGCGGTGCGCGGGGTCGCGGGGCCCAGGGTCGCGCTGGCGTTCACCGTGCTGATCGCGCTCGGCGAGTGCGTCCGGATCACCCTTCCGGGGGATCGGGAGCAGGCGCCGATCGGTGCGGCCGGCGCGCTGGCGTACGCCCTGCTCGGGCCGCTGCGTGGAGTGCCGACCGCGCACGGGACGCTCCAGGTGGTCGCGGTGACCGGAGCCGGCCTGCTGCTGGGCCGACTGGCCGGTCTCGTCCTGCCGCGCCCCGTCCCGCCGGACGGCCCCGGGCACCCGCACCGCCGTCCGTCCTGGGCCGACCCGGCCCGCCGCGACGGCGCCGCCCGCCGGGTGCTCGCCGTCGGCTTCGCGGCCGCCGTCTTCCAGCCGCTCTACAACGGCGGCACGGTCGACCGCTTCTCCCCCGATGGCCCGGCGTACGGGGTGTTCCTGACCGCCGTCGCCGCGCTGGCCGCGCTCTGCGACGCGACCCTGGCGGCACTGCTGCGCCGCTCCGGCGGCGGGCTGCGGTTCCCGGCGGCGCTGGAGGACGAGCTGCGCTCGCTGTTCGGCATCGGCTCGGCGATCGTCGCCACCGGGATGCTGGTCAGCCTCGCGGCCGGCGAGGTCGGGCTGTGGGCGCTGCCGCTGTTCTGCACCCCGCTGCTGCTCGCCCAGGTGTCCTTCCGGCGCGCCGCCGCCGTGCGGGCCACCACCGGGCAGACCATCGCCAGCCTCGCCAGGGCCACCGAGCTGGCCGGCTACACCCCGCACGGGCACGCGCGCCGGGTCGCGGACACGGCGTGCGCGCTGGGCCGCGAGCTGGGTCTGGGCACCCGCGAGCTCGCCCTGCTGGAGTACGCCGCGCTGATGCACGATGTCGGCCAGCTGTCCCTGGTCGAACCGGTGCCGGACGGCGCCACCGCCCTGCTGCCCTGCGCCGAGCAGCAGCGGATCGCCCGCCTCGGCAGCGAGGTGATCAGCCGCACCGGGGTGCCCCGGCAGGTGGCCGAGCAGGTCGCCCGGCTGGCCGACCCCGTCACCGCGACCGTCCCCGGCGAGGGACCGGTGCCGCTCGCGTCCCGGATCATCCGGGTCGCCAACGCCCACGACGACCTGCTCACGGCGGCCCGCGGCCGGGGAGTCGGCGAGGCGGTCGGGCGGCTGGAGGCGCTGGAGGCGCTGCGGCTGGGCCGCGGCCGGGTCTACGACGCCCGCGTGGTGGACGCCCTGGCCAGGGTGGGCGGATAGGGCCCGTCCCGCCGATCCATCCCGGGGCCGCGACCCGGTCGGCAAGACGGGCCCCGGGCCCGCCGCCGAAGGG
>NZ_JBHVFE010000305.1:0-11023 GCF_042801945.1 Kitasatospora sp. NPDC057542 | reverse complement strand
GTCGTACCGGTCGCGGGGCCGCTGCGATGACCGTGACCCGGCCGCCGCCGGGGCCCGGAGGCCCGGGGTCAGCCGATGGAGCGGGGGAGACGGGTGGTCAGGTAGAGGATGGTGAAGGAACCGAGGAGCTGGATGCCCAGGCAGAGGGCGAGGGCGCGGTCCATGCCGAGGACGGGGGAGAGGGAGAGGTAGAGGCTGCCGAGGGTGGCGACGCCGAGGGCGAGGCTGGACTGCTGGCCGGTGGCGAGGACGCCGCTGCCGACGCCGGCCCGGGCGGCGGGCACCTTGGAGAGGACGACCCGGAACAGCGGGGTGCCGATCAGACCCTGCCCGATGCCGGCGAGGGCGACGCCCGGCGCCATCCGCAGCGGGGAGACGTGCGCCCAGTCGGCCAGCACGGTCAGGGCGAGGGTGGCGAGGCCGGTGGCCTGGACGACGGCGCCGGCGCTGAGCACCCGGCTGCCCCAGCGGCCGATCAGCCGCGGGCCGGCGAGCGAGGCGGAGAAGTAGCCGACCGCCATCGGGACGAGCGCCCAGCCGGCCGCGACCGGGCCGAGCCTGAGGCCCTGCTGGAGGGCGACCGCGATGACGAACATGAAGCCGCCGAAGCCCGCGAAGTAGGGGAGCGCGATGCCGAGGCCGCGCCGCATCTCCGGGATGCGCAGCAGGGACGGTGGCACCAGCGGGATGTCCCCGCGCTGCTCGGCGCGGCGCTCGACGGCACCGAAGGCGACGGCGAGGACCGGGAACAGCGCCAGCAGCACCCAGGACCAGAGCGGCCAGCCGGCGGCGCGGCCCTCCATCAGCGGGATCAGCAGGGAGAGCAGCGTGGCGGTGAGCAGGACGGTCCCGGGGACGTCGACCCGGGCGGCCGTGGTGGCCTTGCTCTCCGGGACGTAGCGGACCGCGAGCACCACGGCGAGCAGCGCGAACGGCACGTTCAGCAGGAACACCGAGCGCCAGCCGGTGCCGAACAGGTCGGCGGCGACCAGCATCCCGCCGAGCACCTGCCCGATCACCACCGAGATCCCGCCGACCGCGCCGTAGACGCTGAGCGCGCGGCCGCGCCGGGCGCCCTCGGTGGCGGCGGTGATGGTGCCGAGCACCTGCGGGATCAGCAGTGCGGCCGAGGCGCCCTGGGCGGCCCGGGCGGCGACCAGGGACCACGCGCCGGGGGCGAGGCCGCAGGCCAGCGAGGTGAGGGCGAACGCGGCGGCGCCGACGACGAAGAGCCGGCGGCGGCCGTAGCTGTCGCCGAGCCGCCCGCCGAGGACGAGCAGCACGGCGAAGGCGATGCCGTAGCCGGCGGCGACCAGTTCGAGGACGGCGGGTCCGGCGGCCAGGTCGTGGTCGATCGTGGGCAGGGCGACGTTGACGATGAAGAAGTCGAGCATCGGCAGGAAGGCGCCGAGCAGGACGGTGACCAGCCCGGCGGTGCCGAGGCCGACGGGTCCGGGGGCGGAGGTACGGGTGGCCGCGGTGCCGGGGGTGGTGGCGGTGCGGCCCGGGGCGGGGGCGACAGCGAGTTGTTGGGTCACGGGTCATACGATCCGCCGCTCCGTACCCTGGTACCAGAGTGTGGTTATCCAGGTATAAGAAGTACCTGGCAACAGGCTGACGACTGTCGCATGCTGGGGAGCATGAGTCTGACGACCCCCGCCGCGCAAGCCCGTACCACCCCGGTCGGCCCGCACCCGGCCACCCCCGGTGAAGCCCGTCGGCACGAGCTGGCCGCGTTCCTGCGCAGCCGCCGCGAGCGCCTGGCGCCCGAGCAGGTGGGCCTGCCGATGACCGGCCGCCGCCGGACGCCGGGGCTGCGCCGGGAGGAGGTCGCGCAGCTCGCCGCGGTCGGGGTGACCTGGTACACGTGGCTGGAGCAGGGGCGGGACATCCAGGTGTCCACCCAGGTGCTGGACTCGGTGGCCCGGGCGCTGCTGCTGGACCCGAGCGAGCGCGCCCACCTGTTCACCCTGGCCGGCGCGGACGACCCGGTGCCGGTGAAGGAGTGCCCCTCGGTGACCCCGAGCGTGCGGCTGCTGCTGGAGCAGCTGGCGCCGTACCCGGCCATGGTGCTCAACTCCCGCTACGACGTGCTGGCGTGCAACGCCCAGTACACCGGGTTCGTCGGCGACCTCGACCGCATGGCCCCCGAGGACCGGAACCTGATGTGGATGGCGTTCACGCCCTCGTACTTCCGCGAGGTGCTGGTGGACTACCGCACCGAGCGCCTCGGCATCGTGGCCCGGTTCCGCTCGGCGATGGCCGACCACAGCTCGGAGCCGGCCTGGAAGGCCCTGCTGGCCCGGGTGCTCAAGGCCTCGCCGGACTTCGCCGAGCTCTGGCAGCGGCACGACGTGATGCGGCCGGGCAACGGCATCAAGCGCTTCCAGGTGCCCGGCGTCGGGCTGTTGCGCTGTGAGTACACCAACTTCTGGCTCAGCCCGCAGCTGGGGACACGGATGATCACGTACACCCCGCTGGACGACGAGACCCGCGCACTGATGGACGAACTGCCCACGGGGGGCTGACTCAGCCCCGCACCGCCGCGTCCCGCCCGAGCCGCAGGCACACCACGGCGAGCGGCAGTTCGATGCAGGAGGCCATGACCAGCGCGGCGAGCACCGCGTGGCCCGGCCCGGCGCAGGCGATGTCGGCCAGCGCGTCACCGGTGAGCAGCAGGGCCACCGCCGCGCCCGCCCACAGCGCGGCGGGGCTGCGCTGGCGCAGCAGCGCGTCCAGCGAGAGCAGGGCGGCGAACTCGGTGAGGTCGAGAACGACCCACGCGGTCTCGTGGCAGACGGCGAGGACCGCCAGCCACGGCAGCAGCGCGACCGCGGCCATGACCGGGACCTTGGCGAAGCGTGCGGGCAGGACGTAGGGGGAGGCGGGGCGGACGGTGAGGACGGCGGTGCTCATGCGCCCGCCTCGCTACGCTCGGCAGGGGCATTCGCCCATGCGCGCCTTTCGATGAATCTCCCCCAGCCTCCGGCCGGGGGGACCCCCATGCTTCGCTCGCTCATGCCGCACCCCGGCCCCGCACCCGCTCCAGCGGCAGCCGCTCGGCCGTCCCGCCCGCCGGGTGTTCGACCCGCACCGCGTCGAACGGCCCCTGCGCCCAGGCAAGCCAGAACCGCCCGGCCACCGTGACCACCTCGGCCGTCGACCGCACCCGGCGGAACGGCCGCCGCCCCGTGAACACCACCGCGGGCGCCGCACCGTCGGCGGCCAGCCGGCCCCAGGCCAGTACGTGCCGGCTCCGCCCGGCGGACGGGCAGTGCCGGGCCCCGCGCAGCAGGTGCGGGGCGAGCCGGGCGGCGACCACGACGTCGGTCAACTCCCCGTACTGGTACAGCTCCATCGCGGCCCGGCCGCGGCCGGACTCGACGCTGCGGACCGACCAGGGCCCGGCCCCGGCCGGCAGCGTCCCCTCCGGCAGCGTCCCCTCCGGCAGCGCGCCCTCCGGCGCCGGCGCTCCGGAAGCGCCCCCGGGGCCGGGCCGCCCGTGCGGCGGAGTGGCGGAGTGCGATGCAGTGCTCGTCATGCCCTCAAGCCTTCCGTTAGGACCCCCGTCCTGTCGGTGGTGCCCCACACCGAATCGGGGGTGTAGCTAGCTACACCCCCACCGGGAACCCCCCTTCATGGCGGCCCGTGATCATCGGGCCCTACGCTGTCCGGCATGCCTTCCACCACGTTGCGCCGAGCGCTCGTCAGGAGCCTCCGGCGCCCACCGTGGTCGCCCGAGGTCTGGCGGGACGTCCGCTTCACCGCCGCCGGAATACCCGTGGCGCTGCCGGTCTGGCTGGCCGTCACCGAGTCGCACCTGCTCTTCCCGGTGCTCGCCGCCGTCCTGGTCTGCGTCCGCCCGCTGACCGCCGTCCAGCGCAGCCGGCTGCGCTTCCTGCGCGGGGTGGAGGTGCCGCCGCTGCGGCCGCCGGCGGGGCGCCGGGCCTGGCTGCTGGGGATGACCTGGCGTCAGGTCCTCTACCACCTGGTGGCCGGTCCGCTGCTGGCGGCGGGCGCGCTGGTGGTGCTGTACGCCTGGGCGGCCGCCGTGGTGCTGGCCACCGTGTACGGATGGATCTGGCTGCTGCCCGCCGGCACCGAGCTGCGCACGGGCCTGGCCGGGGAGGACGTCCTGCTCACCGTCGGCGGGGTGCTGCTGCTGGCGGTGCTGCCGTTGTCGGGGACGCAGCTGGCCTGGCTGGAGGTGTGGGCGGCCCGGCGGCTGCTCGGCCCGGACCGGGCGGAGGCACTGGAGCGGCGGGTCGAGGAGATCGCCGAGAGCCGGGCCGGGCTGGTCGACGCGGTGGACGCCGAGCGCCGCCGGATCGAGCGCGACCTGCACGACGGCGCCCAGCAGCGGCTCACCTCCCTCGCGATGAACCTGGGCCTGGCCCGGCGCACCCTCAAGGACGTGCCGCCGGAGGTGATGCAGGTGATCGTCGACGCGCACGAGGAGGCCCAGGCTGCCATCGACGAGCTGCGCGACCTGGTCCGCGGCCTGCACCCGGCCGTCCTGGAGGACCGCGGCCTGGACGCGGCGCTGTCCGGCGTCGCCGCCCGGGCCCCGCTGCCGGTGCGCCTGGAGGTCGACCTCTCCGAGCAGGTCGCCCCGACCGTCGAGGCGGTCGCCTACTTCACCGTCTCCGAGGCGCTCACCAACGTGGCCAAGCACGCCAGGGCCAACCGGGTCGACCTCTCGGTGCGGACGGCCGGGGGGCGGCTGAGCCTGGTCATCAGCGACGACGGCGTGGGCGGCGCGGACCCCTCGCGCGGGACCGGGCTCACCGGCCTGCGCAAGCGCGCCGCCTCGGTCGACGGCACGCTGTCCGTTCTCAGCCCCCTCGGGGGCCCCACCACCATCACCGTGGAGTTGCCGTGCGTGCTGTGATCGCCGAGGACTCGGTCCTGCTGAGGGTCGGCCTGGTCAAGGTCCTGGAGGCGGTGGGCTTCGAGGTCGTGGCCGCCGTCGGGGACGCCACCGAACTGCTGGCCGCCGTCGAGGAGCACCGCCCGAAGGTGGTGGTGGCCGATGTCCGGATGCCCCCGGGGTACCACGACGAGGGGGTGAAGGCGGCGATGGTGATCCGCCGGCAGTGGCCGGACACCGCCGTCCTGCTGCTCTCCCAGTTCGTGGAGGAGCGCTACGCCGCGGACCTGTTGGCGACCAACACCAGCGGCGTCGGCTACCTGCTCAAGCAGCGGGTGGCCAACGTCGACGACTTCGTGGACGCGCTCCAGCGGGTCGCCGAGGGCGGCACGGCGCTGGACCCGGAGGTGGTCGCCCAGCTGCTGGTGCGCCGCCACCGGGACCCGCTGGAGAAGCTGACCCCGCGCGAGCGCGACGTGCTCGCCCTGATGGCGGAGGGCCGTTCCAACGCCGCGATCGCCGGCTCCCTGGTGGTCAGCGACAGCGCGGTGGCCAAGCACATCAACTCGATCTTCACCAAGCTCGACCTGCCGCAGGCCGAGGACAGCCACCGCCGGGTGATGGCGGTTCTGCGCTTCCTGGAGGTCGGGTAGCGGTGCGGGGGGTGAAGGCCTGGCGGGTCACCGGGACGGTCGTGATCGTCCTGGTCATGATCGTTGCCGGACTGCAGACCTGGTCGATGGCGGTGGAGCAGCGCACCAGCACCACCCGGCCGTACGACGTGGCGATCCACCGGGTCCGACTGGAGACCGGCAACGCCTCGGTCAAGGTGCGGGCCGGGCGGGAGGGCCACGTGGTGGTCCAGCAGCGTCTGGACTGGCTGGTGCGCAAGCCGGTGGTGTCCGCCGTCGTCGTCGACGGGGTGCTCACCGTCGGGATGCACTGCCGGCTGGTCCTGCCGTTCGTGGACTTCGGCTGCGGCGCCGAGATCGAGCTGGAGGTACCGGCCGCGACCGAGGTGACCGGGTCGGTGGGCTCCGGCTCCGTCCAGGTGGAGGGTCTGAGCGGGGACGTCGGGCTGGAGCTGACCTCCGGCCAGCTGCTGCTGTCCGACACCTCCGGGGACGTGACCGTGCACTCCACCTCCTCCGGGCAGGTGCAGGGCGGCAACCTGAGTTCTCGGCGGGTGACGGCACGGATGGGCTCGGGCACGGTGGTGCTGGACTTCGCCAAGGCCCCGCGCGAGGTGGACGCCACGGCCACCTCCGGCTCGGTGGAGATGACCCTGCCGAAGGACAGCCGGTACTCCTTCTCCAGCGAGGTCGGCAGCGGACACGGCCGGATCGACCCGCTGCTGTCGGACCCCGCCAGCCCGAACCGGGTGCACACCGCGGTCACGTCGGGGTCGATCTCGGTCCTCCCGTCGTCCGCGCGCTCGGAGCCGCCGGAGCCCCCGGAGCCGTCGCTTCCGTCGTCGGCTCCGTAGCGGGGGCCCCGGAGCGGGCGGAGACCGCTCACCCGGGTGGGGGACAATGGAGAGTCCCGTCCCCATCACCCGAGGTCAGCCGCGCATGACAGCCACGCCCGCACCCACCGCGTCCGACACCGAGTTCGCGCCGCTCGACATCGGCCCGATCCAGGTGTGGCCGCCCGTCGTGCTGGCGCCGATGGCCGGCATCACCAACGCGCCGTTCCGCACCCTGTGCCGGGAGCAGAGCGGTGGCCGCGGCCTGTACGTCTCGGAGATGATCACCACCCGGGCACTGGTCGAGCGCAACGCCAAGACCATGCAGCTGATCAAGTTCGACCCGAGCGAGAAGCCGCGTTCGATCCAGTTGTACGGGGTGGACCCGGTGACCGTCGGCAAGGCCGCCCGGATGATCTCCGAGGAGGGCCTGGCCGACCACATCGACCTCAACTTCGGCTGTCCCGTGCCCAAGGTCACCCGCAAGGGCGGCGGCTCGGCGCTGCCGTACAAGCGCAACCTGCTGCGCGAGATCCTGCGCGAGGCCGTCGCCAACGCCAGCGACCTGCCGGTGACCATGAAGATGCGCAAGGGCATCGACGACGACCACCTCACCTACCTGGACGCCGGCCGGATCGGCGCCGAGGAGGGCGTGGCCGCGATCGCCCTGCACGGGCGCACCGCCGCCCAGCACTACGGCGGGACGGCCGACTGGTCGGCGATCGCCCGGCTGCGCGAGTCCGTCCCGGCGCACATCCCGGTGCTGGGCAACGGGGACATCTGGTCGGCCGACGACGCGGTGCGGATGATGCGCGAGACCGGCTGCGACGGCGTGGTGGTGGGTCGCGGCTGCCTGGGCCGGCCGTGGCTGTTCAAGGACCTGGTCGCGATCTTCGAGGGCGACGTGGACTACGCCCGCCCAGACTTCGGCTCCGTGGCCGCGGCGATGGTGCGGCACGCGCAGCTGCTCGGCGAGTGGCTGGGTGACGAGGCGCGCGGCGTGATCGACTTCCGCAAGCACGTCGCCTGGTACACCAAGGGCTTCTCGGTCGGCTCCGAGCTGCGGGTGAAGCTCGCCGGCTCCTCCTCGTTGGCCGAACTGGCCGAAACCCTCTCCCAGGTGGAGCAGTCCCAGGGCTGGCCGGCCGGTGCGGACGGGCCGCGCGGGCGGACCAGCGGCAACAACCGGGTGGTCCTGCCGGAGGGCTGGTTGGACGATCCGTACGACTGCGCCCGGCCGGGCGCAGACGCCGAATCGGACACCTCCGGCGGATGATCTGTACGTGCCGGCAAAAAAGGCCCTTCGGGGTCGACTGCCACTAGGTCCCAGCCCTCTTGTCCATTCTGGACAAGAGGGCTCCTTTTCGGCGCCGTGTCATCACGGAGAGGGCATGCTTCCGGACACAGTGCGACGAGCGGCAGAGGCGGCCTGCGTTCGACCCGTGAGATGCGCTGGTGACGCTTGCCACATACGGTGGGAGCTGACGGTCTGTCGGTGGACGAAATGGACAGGTCGGCTGTGAATCGCTTCCCGAAGTCGGTCGGCCGGTGATCGGGCGATCCGGGTGCAGGAAATCAAGCCGGGGCGACGCCAAGGACCGGCGGTCGCTACCGTGCGTCCGGATCGTACGATCTCCGGGTTTGCATGCATTCAAGAGTTGAACGCTTGCTCGCGTCAGGCGGACGATTTCACCAACAGAGGTGAACGCCTTTATGCGCATTCGATCTAGCGGGTTACCTCTGGGTACCGACCTCGGGTGGCCTATTCAGGGCAGAGAAGTGCCTTCGAAATGGGTATGTTCTCCGGCGTCAGGGCAACCGCGTACGAGGAGACCGACCCGTGCCGTCCCAGCAGAAGTTTGTTTACTCCTTCACCGAAGGAAACAAGGACCTCAAGGACCTTCTTGGCGGCAAGGGCGCGAACCTGGCCGAGATGACCAACCTGGGCCTCCCCGTCCCTCCGGGGTTCACCATCACCACCGAGGCCTGCAAGGTCTTCCTGGAGACCGGCAGCGAGCCCACCTCCCTCCACGAGGAGATCAGCGCCCACCTGGACGCCCTCGAACAGGAGATGGGCAAGAAGCTCGGCCAGGCCGACAACCCCCTCCTGGTCTCGGTGCGCTCCGGCGCGAAGTTCTCCATGCCCGGCATGATGGACACGGTCCTCAACATCGGCCTCTCCGACGCCTCGGTGACCGGCCTCGCCGCCCAGTCGGGCAACGAGCGCTTCGCCTGGGACTCCTACCGCCGCCTGGTCCAGATGTTCGGCAAGACCGTGCTGGGCGTCGACGGCGAGCTGTTCGAGGAGGCCCTGGACGAGGCCAAGCACGCCAAGGGCACCACCAACGACCTGGACCTGGACGCTTCCGACCTCCGGGAACTGGTCGAGGTGTTCAAGGGCATCGTCGGGCGCGAGACCGGCCGGGCCTTCCCGCAGGACCCGCGCGAGCAGATGGACCTCGCCATCCACGCCGTCTTCCACTCCTGGAACGGCGACCGCGCCCGGCTGTACCGCCGCCAGGAGCGCATCCCGAACGACCTGGGCACCGCGGTCAACGTCTGCACCATGGTCTTCGGCAACCTCGGCGAGGACTCCGGCACCGGCGTCGCCTTCACCCGCGACCCCTCCACCGGCGCCCAGGGCGTCTACGGCGACTACCTGTCCAACGCCCAGGGTGAGGACGTCGTCGCCGGCATCCGCAACACCCTGCAGCTGTCGGAGCTGGAGAAGCTCGACAAGAAGTCGTACGACGAGCTGATGGCGATCATGCAGAAGCTCGAGAACCACTACCGCGACCTCTGCGACATCGAGTTCACCATCGAACGCGGCAAGCTCTGGATGCTCCAGACCCGCGTCGGCAAGCGCACCGCCGCGGCCGCCTTCCGGATCGCCGTCCAGCTGGTCGACCAGGGTCTGATCGACCTGGACGAGGCCCTGATGCGGGTCACCGGCGGCCAGCTCTCGCAGCTGATGTTCCCCCGCTTCGCCCCGAACACCGAGTCGCAGCAGATCGCCTGGGGCCTGGCCGCCTCGCCGGGCGCCGCGATCGGCAAGGTCGTCTTCGACTCGTACACCGCCGTCAAGTGGTCCCGCTCCGGGGAGAAGGTCATCCTGGTCCGCCGCGAGACCAACCCGGACGACCTGGACGGCATGATCGCCGCCGAGGGCATCCTGACCTCGCGCGGCGGCAAGACCTCGCACGCGGCCGTGGTCGCCCGCGGCATGGGCAAGACCTGTGTCTGCGGCGCCGAGGAGCTGGAGGTCGACACCAAGGCCCGCCGCTTCACCACCGCCGACGGCCGGGTGATCCAGGAGGGCGACGTCGTCTCGATCGACGGTGCCACCGGCAAGGTCTACCTCGGCGAGGTACCCGTTCTGCCGTCCCCCGTGGTCGAGTACTTCGAGGGCACCCTGCACGCCGGCGCCGACGTCCAGGGCGGACTGGTCCAGGCCGTGCACCGGCTGATGTCGCACGCCGACGGCCGCCGCCGGCTGGCCGTGCGCGCCAACGCCGACAACGCCGAGGACGGCTCGCGCGCCCGCCGCTACGGTGCCCAGGGCATCGGTCTGTGCCGCACCGAGCACATGTTCCTCGGCGAGGAGCGCCGCAAGGAGGTCGAGCACCTGATCCTGGCGGACAACGACAAGGACCGCGAGCTCGCCCTCTCCACCCTGCTGCCGCTCCAGAAGGGCGACTTCCTGGAGCTCTTCCAGGCGATGGACGGCCTGCCGGTCACGGTCCGTCTGCTCGACCCGCCGCTGCACGAGTTCCTGCCGGACATCACCGAGCTGTCGGTGCGCGTCGCCCTCGCCGAGGCCCGCAAGGACCCGAACGAGAACGACCTGCGCCTGCTCCAGGCGGTGCACAAGCTGCACGAGCAGAACCCGATGCTCGGCCTGCGCGGCGTCCGCCTCGGCCTGGTCATTCCCGGCCTGTTCGGCATGCAGGTCCGGGCCATCGCCGAGGCCGCCGCCGAGCGCAAGCTGGCCGGCGGGGACCCGCGTCCCGAGGTGATGATCCCGCTGGTCGGCACCGTCCAGGAGCTGGAGCTGGTCCGCGACGAGTGCGAGCGGGTGCTCGCCGAGGTCGCCCAGTCCACCGGCGTGACGCTGGAGATCAAGCTCGGCACCATGATCGAGCTGCCGCGCGCCGCGGTGACCGCCGGGCAGATCGCCGAGGCCGCCGAGTTCTTCTCCTTCGGCACCAACGACCTGACCCAGACCGTCTGGGGCTTCTCCCGGGACGACGTGGAGGCCTCGTTCTTCACCGCCTACCTGGAGAAGGGCATCTTCGGGGTCTCCCCGTTCGAGACCATCGACCGTGACGGCGTCGGCTCGCTGGTCAAGCACGCCGTCGAGGCCGGCCGGGCCACCCGCCCCGACCTCAAGCTCGGCGTCTGCGGCGAGCACGGCGGCGACCCGGACTCGGTCCACTTCTTCCACGAGGTGGGGCTGGACTACGTCTCCTGCTCCCCCTTCCGGATCCCGGTGGCGCGCCTGGAGGCCGGCCGCGCCGCCATCGAGTCGGCGGGCAGCGACTCGCGCTGAGGAGGGTAGGCATCCCCACCTCGCGCGGACTCGACTGACCGCTCAACCCTCCCGTCGGGAGGGCGTACACCGGAGCTCGGCGCAGGAGAACCGGCGTACGTGACACGGCCGGGCGGGAACGGACAACGGCGTCCGGCCC
>NZ_JBHVFE010000304.1:0-11054 GCF_042801945.1 Kitasatospora sp. NPDC057542 | reverse complement strand
CACGTGCTGCGGCCGGGGCTCCGGCGTTCCCGGGGGCGGGGGCGTTCCCGGGGGCGGGGGCGACGGGGCGGGGCGGCGCGGGCGTCCGCGTGGGGATGTTCACCTGCGGATGTCCACGTTTCGGACGAGTCGTGTGAGCCGGGACGCAACCGCTGGTCACGGCCTTGTCAGCGTCATGATCCGTGGCCGAGGATGGCCACCGGAGCACCACCCGCCGTGTGGCGGGACTGCGCCAGCACGGGCGCGCGGGTCGGGGCGGAAACGGGCGAACAGGGGGAGAGGGCGTCGTGTCCGATGCAGCACTGGGGCGGGCCGGCGGACAGGCCCTCGGCGCACTGGGACTGGCGGAGCCGGACGGGCAGGTCTACGCGGCGCTGGTGGCCAACCCGCAGTCCACGGCGGAGGAGCTGGCGGAGAGCTGCGGGCTGACGTTCCAGCAGAGCGTTCGCGCACTGGACCGGTTGGCGCAGCAGGGCATGGCCACCCGGGCGCCGGTGGACCGGCACCGCTACCTGCCGGTCCCCCCGGACGTCGCGATCGGCACCCTGATCGGCCACCGGGAGTCGGAGCTGCGCTACGCCCGGGCCGAGATGCACCGGCTGATGGACGCCTTCCGGGAGGCCTCGCGGTACACCGACCCGGCGCACTCGGTGGAGGTGCTGACCGGCGGCGAGGCGATCGCCCAACGGCTGGAGCACATCACCGAGACCAGCCAGTACCAGGTGCGCGGCTTCGACCGTCCGCCGTACATCCAGGACCCGGTGGCGCCGATGCCCCTGCAACGGCGGCGGCTGCGCGAGGGCGTGAAGTTCCGGACGATCTACGACCGGGAGGCGGTGGCCTGGCCGGGGCGGCTGGAGAAGAACATCCTGGTCGGCGACGCGGACGGTGAGGAGGCGCGGGTCCGGCCGACGCTGCCGATGAAGATGATCATCTCGGACGACCGGATGGCGATCATCCCGATCAGCGTCGGTGACAGCGTGCTGGACGCCGCGTACGTGATCCACCCCTCGGCGCTGCTCCAGGCGCTGGACACGCTGTTCGAGGCGGAGTGGGAGCGGGCCGTCCGCTTGCAGGCGGCGGTCGGCACCGGGGACGCCGCGCCGGAGCCGGAGGCCGACCACCGCAAGCTGCTGGGCCTGCTGGCGGCCGGGCTCACCGACGAGTCGATCGCCCGCTCGCTCGGCTGGAGCGCCCGGACCACCCAGCGCCGGCTCCAGAGCCTGATGCGCTCGCTGGGCGCCACCACCCGCTTCCAGGCCGGGATGGCGGCCCGGGAGCGGGGGTGGCTGTAGGGAATGTTGTGACAATTCACGATGTCGCGATGGTCTGCGGAGTCGTGAGCATCGGCGATGTTGTGACAATTCGCGAGGTCCGCGGGAATGGCAGGAAGCGTGGGAGCTGCCGGAACCCCGGGAACCGGGGGAACCGCGGAAACCGCGTGAGCCGCGTGAACCTCGGGAATTGTCATAACTTTCCTCGGTCGCGCCCCGTCAGCTCCAGGGGCTGAGTGAGGCCCAGCGGCCGTCCGGGCCGCGCTCGACCTTCTCCAGACCGACCACGGCGGTGCGGTTCAGCCGCCCGTAGATGTGCGGGAACAGCACGCCGGGGGTGGCCCCGGGCGGCGGGGCGCCGTGCGGGGCCTCCCACTTCACCATCGGCTCCACCAGCGACTCCTCGATCAGCAGCACCATCAGCGGGTCGGGGGTGTCGGCGAAGAAGGCGTTGGCCACGGCGAGCGCCGTCTGCTCGTCCGCGGAGCAGTGGATGAACCCGTCGGTGAGCAGCGAAGCGGTGGCGTACGGACGGCCGGGGTCGGCCAGCCAGTCGTCCAGGGGAGCGAGATGGAGGATCATGCTTCCTTTTCTACCCGTTGTCTCCGGTTTGGTCCTGAGCGGCCGTCACCGGTGCGGCGGTGTCAGCCGTCGGCCCGCCCGCAGCGGTCAGAGCCCGGCCACCTTCGCGGAGGCGGACACCTCGTACACCAGGGTGAGGGTGCGCCGGGCGCCGGGGGCGAGCGGGACGTCCCAGCGGACGATGCCCTCGGCGTCGAAGGAGTCCGGTGCCGGGGAGCACTCCTCCTTGCGCAGCCGCACCTCGACCGCGGACACCTCGGAGACCGGCACCCGCTCGCGCACGGTGACGATCCGCTCGTCCCGTTCCTCCGGGCCGGAGAAGCGGGACAGGTGCAGCCGGACCGTCCGGGTGGTGGTCTGGCGGCCGGTGAGGCCGGCGGTGGCCTGACGCTCCTCGGTCTCCCGGACCACCCGGTAGCCGTCCGAGCTGCCGAAGGACAGTTCGGCCTCGGCGCCGGCGGCGGTGAAGCGCAGCTCGCCGCGGCCGGTGAAGCCGCTGCCGCGGACCAGCTCGACCGGGCCGGACAGCAGCGGGTGGCCGGCCGCGTTGCGGAACCGGACCACCTGGGTGACCAGCGCGGACAGCTCGGGGGCGCTGGCGTACTCGCTGCTCGCCGGGCCGGTGAAGGCGCCCAGCGGCACCCGGTGCGCGCGGCCGTCGGAGGGCACGGTCGCGGGGGCGGGGGCGGGCAGCACCCGGACCTCGCCGCCGTCGTCCACGCCCGGCACCCGTGAGGCCGGGCCCACGGCGGCGACCGCCTCCTCGCGCAGCTCGACCTCGACCGTGCGGCGTTCCTCGTCGGTGCGCTCGCGCAGCACCAGGACGTCCTCGGCGACCGCGGGCGGGGCGGTGGCGAGGGCGGAGCGGGCGGTGGAGAAGGTGAGCCGGGCGTTCGTCCAGTCCTCGCCGGTGCGCTGCCAGACCACCGCCTCCGACTCCAGGCACAGGTCGGTGCCGTCCAGGGTCGCCCGGTAGGAGGGGCGCCACAGTGCGCAGGGCACCAGGTGGGAGACGGTCAGCTCGGCGGGGCCGGGCCGCGCCGCCTCGACGGTGAGCTCCAGGTGGGCGGTTAGCTCGGCCGGGTCCTCCTCGGCCTGGTCCAGGGCGATCAGGGCCTGCGAGCGTTCCTGCTCCAGGCGGCGCAGCCGGGAGTGGGTGGCGCGCAGCTCCTCGCCGTAGCGCTCGCGCTCGGCGTCCACCCGGCCGAGCTCCCGGGCCCAGCGGGTGGGTTCGAGCTCGCCGAGGCCGGCGCCCTCGCCGATCTCGCGCAGCAGGTCGGCGGAGAGCTGGGCGAGCAGGGCCAGCCGGGCCTCCAACCGGGCCCGGGTCTGGTCGGCGAGCCGGGTCTCGGCGTCCAGCCGGTGCAGCCGGTGTCGCAGCTCGGAGTCCTCCGGTCCGGGCGGCAGTGGGGCGCGCGGGGCCCAGCTGCGCACCAGCCGGGCGTCCAGCACGCGGATGCCGCCGGTGGCGGACTCGGCGCGCAGGGTGCGGTCGACGGCGAGGGCGGTGAGCGGGCCGAGGCGCAGCCGCTGCACGCCCGCGGTGAGCCCGACCGTCGTGGTGCGCTCGACCTGGCTGCGGTCCTCCAGGCAGGTCACGGCGGTGACGGGGAGGGGAAGGGTCTCGACGGTCATCGCTCAGTTCCTCCGGTTTCCGCCGACGATGGCCTTTCCGGCCGGGATCTTGATCACGTAGCCGCCCTCCAGCTCGGTGCGTCCGCCTGGCGGCAGGTCGACCCGCCAGAGCCGGGTGCTGGGCGGGCAGTCCGGGGTGGAGACGGTCGGGGCGTGCCAGTCGGCCCGCTCCTCGATCCGGATCTCGGCGTCGGAGGTGACCGGCACCCGCTCGCGGACCTCCACCGTGACGGCGCGTCCGAGCCGGTTCGCCAGCTGGACGTGCACCCGGTGGTCGAGGACGGTGCTGTTGCCCTTCAGCATGCCGGTGGTGGACTCGTGCAGCTCGGTGCGGCGCGCCACCTCGATGCTTTCGGCGACGCCGACGCCCAGCCGGCGGGTGCCGCCGGGCGCCAGGGTGGGCAGCGCGGCGGTGAGCAGGAACTCGTCGTCCACGGTGACCTCGACCGGGCCGGCCAGGACGGCCTGGTCGGTGCGGTTGGCGAGCACCAGGGTCGCGTACACCTTCTCCTCGACGGCGGGGACGGTGACGTACTCGGGGCGGACGGCGAGCGGGATCTCGCCGACGGTGACGGCGTGCCAGGTGCCGTCGGACGGGATGTCGGCGGGGGCGGCGGCGTCGAAGCGGTGGTCGAAGGAACCGGCCGACTCGCGGGGCGGGACGGCGTGCCGGGGCAGGGTGAGGTTGCGGAGCCGCACGGCGCCGCTGCCGCCGGGCAGTGCCCCGGACGGCTCCTCGCGCTCGATCCGCTCGCGGCGGGGGTGCAGGGTCCCACGCCGGGCGGCGGGCCCCTCGGGGCCTGCCAGGACGAGGTCGGGATAGTCGAGCAGGGTGGCGTCCGGCGCGAGGCCGGGCTGCGGGGGCGCGGCGGCGTGGCCGACGCGGCGGCGGGCCTCCGCCGGAGGGAGGCCGCCCGGGGCCGGCGGTGGCGGCGGTGCCGCGGCGGCCACCGGGGCCGGGACCGGTGGCGGGGCGCCGTAGCCGGCGAAGCCGCGCGGTGCGCCCGGGGGCGCGGGCATCGGCTGGTCGGCGCTCAGCAGACCGCCGCCGGACGGGCCGGTGGCGGCGGGGGCGATCTGTTCGTCGGCCGTGAAGGCCTCGGCCCGGGGACCGCCCGGACGGGCGCCGCCGAGGCCGGCGGAGCGGGCGACGGCGGGGGTGGGGGCCGGGGCGGGCGCCACGGCGGCGGCGATCGGGCGGTACTTGTCGCGGTGGGGAGCGCGGGGCGGGGCGGGGCGGTCGGCGCCGGCCGCGTCGTAGCCGGTGAAGAGGTCGGTCAGGCCGGCCGGGGGCTCGCGCCAGCCGGAGGGCGGCGGGGCGGGCTGGCTGCGGCCGATCCGCAGCGAGGCGAGCCGGGGCAGGTCGGTGCGGCGGTCGAGGTCGGCGGTGGACAGGGCGAGGCGCACGCCGGTCCAGTCCTCGCCGGTGCGCTGGGCGACGGCGGCGCGCAGGACCAGGTGGGCGGTGTCGGAGCCGGTCCGGTAGGACAGCCGGTAGGCGGGCACCCAGCGGGCGGCGGGGACGCCGTACTCCAGTTCCACGTCGAGGTGGTCACTGCCGGGGGCGGTGCCGTCGGCGGTGCCTGCGGTGGTGAGCGTGAGCAGGACGGTGGTGCTGGTCCCGACCGGCTCGGCCCGGTCGGCGGTGGACGCCCTCTCCAGTCGGTCGGCGGCCACGTCGCGCTCGTGGTCGGCGAGTTCGAGCTCCTGGGTGAGCTCCTCGGCGTGCTTCTGGAGCCGGGCCAGCCGCTTGTCGACGAAGTCGGCGAGCTCCAGCCAGGCGTCGGCGGGCGTGCGGCGCAACGGCTCGTCGCGGCGGCGCTGCGGCGGGACGGCGCGCAGCGCGGCGGTCTCGGCGATTGTGGCCAGGACCAGCCGGAGGCGCTCGGCGAGCGCGCTGCGGTGCTCGGCCGCATCGTCCAACGCCCGCTTCAGGTACGGGAGTTCGTCCGGTTCACGGAGTTCGGCGAGCAGCTCCAGCCGGGCCTCGGTGACGGCGGCTCCGGCCGGTCCGGCGAGCACCCGGGCGCGCAGCGAGCGGCCGTCCAGGGCGGCGGGCAGGCCGGTCAGCCGGAGCCGTCCGCCGGGCGGGACCGGGACGGTGGCCCGGCGGCGGCACACCGCGCCCTCGGCGTACACCACGACGGAGTCCAGGACCGACGGGTGGGCCGGTACGGCCGGCGGTTTCGACTGCCCGCTCCGGCCGCTGTGCTGATCGTCCATGCGCAACCCCTTCGTTCGCGTGTCGCCCGTTGTGCAGCGCCCGTTGTGTGGCGCCTGTTGCGTGGCGTTCGTCGTGCCGCGCGGGTCTCCGGCTCGGCCGCGCGCCTGCTCGGTCCGCTGTCGTGCTGTCCTGCCGTGGTCCGGTTTCTCCGTGCTGCCCGCGCCCTGCCCCGGTCGGCCAGTCTGCCCGGCTCCGGGGCGGGCGTCGCAGGATTTCCGGGTACGGCGTGTGCACTGTGTGGGACGGGGGCGGGCCCGTCGCGGTTGCCGGCGCCGGTAGCTGCCGGGTCCGCCGTTCCGGTTGCCGGGCGGCGGGTGGGGACTTCGCCGGGGTGGATGAGGGAGGATGGGGCGCGGGTGCTCCCGGACGGTCCCGGCACCTGTCGAGAATCGTGATGAGGAGAGCGACCCGCCATGCGCACTGCCGTCGTCGTCGGCACCGGACTGATCGGCACCTCCGCCGCGCTCGCGCTGACCGCTCGCGGACTGACCGTCTATCTGGAGGACGCCGACCCGGACGCGGCCCGCACCGCCGAGTCGCTCGGCGCGGGCATCACCGACCCGGTCGACGGCCCGGTGGACCTGGCGATCATCGCCGTCCCGCCCGCGCTGGTCGGCAAGGTGCTCGCCGACTGCCAGCGCCGCAACCTGGCGCACTGGTACACCGACGTCGCCAGCGTGAAGGCCGGCCCGGGCAGTGAGATCGCCGAGCTCGGCTGTGACACCGTCCACTACATCGGTAGTCACCCGATGGCCGGCCGTGAGCGATCCGGCCCGCTGGCCGCCCGCGCGGACATCTTCGAGGGCCGCCCCTGGGTGCTCACCCCGACCGGCGACACCAACACCGAGACGCTCAACGCCGCGCTGGAGCTGGTCGCGCTCTGCGGCGCGGTGCCGATCGTGATGGACGCCGCCGAGCACGACCGGGCGGTCGCCCTGGTCTCGCACGCCCCGCAGCTGGTCTCCTCGCTGGTCGCGGCCCGGCTGGAGAACGCCGACGAGACCGCCATAAGGCTCTCCGGCCAGGGCGTGCGCGACGTCACCAGGATCGCCGCCTCCAACCCCGGTATGTGGGTCGACATCCTCTCCGCCAACGCGGGCGCCGTCGCCGACGTCCTGGAGGGGGTGGCCCGCGACCTCGGCGAGACCGTCACCGCGCTGCGCGCCATGGCGGCCGCCGAGGAGAGCGAGCGCCGGGCCGGCGCGGCCGGGATCGAGGCGGTCATGCGGCGCGGCAACACCGGCCAGGCCCGCATCCCGGGCAAGCACGGTGCGCCGCCCACCCGGTACGAGACCGTGGCGGTCGTGCTGGGCGACCAGCCGGGCGAGCTGGGCCGGCTGTTCGGTGAGGTCGGCGACTCCGGGGTCAACATCGAGGACGTCGTCATCGAGCACTCGACCGGGCAGCAGGTCGGCTTCGTGCAGCTGTCGGTGGCGCCGGCGGCGGTGAAGCGGCTGACCAAGGCGCTGCGGGCGAGCGGCTGGAGCGTCCGGGACTGAGGCCGCGCTGCGGGCGGCCGGGGAGAGCGAGCGGCTGTCGGCGAGCGGGCGGTTTCCGGCGGGGCGTTCCTTGGAGGGGCGTTCCGGGGAGGGGATTGGTGTGATCGTCGACGTGCCGCTGGGGGAGACCGGGCACGGGTCCGCCGGAGACCTGGTGGACCTCGGGAACGAGCGGTTCCTGCGGGCGGTGCTGGGCGGGGCGGTACCTGATCCGCCACCGCAGCGTCGAGACGATGTGCGAGCGGCCCCGGCCCGTACCGCCGTACCCGGAGTGCGCCGAGCCGGAGCCGACCTTCAGCCTGCTGCTGCGGGCCGCTCACGCCGCCTTCGCCGAGCACCTGCCGCTGAGCCTGTCCCCGGACGTGCTCTGGTACGCGGTGGTGTACGAGGTCGCGGTGCACGTACGGATGTACCCGCCGCGCTACCGGGCACTGTTCGGTGCGGCCGGCGAGGGCCGGGCCCCGATCGTGGTGCGGGACGACAGCCTGGCGGGGCCGTCGGTGGACCGGTCGGAGCCGGACTGGTCCCGCTCGGTCCGGCTGGTGCGGGAGCCGCTCGCGGCGGCCGTCGGCGCGGAGCTGGTGGACCTGTTCCGACCGGACTTCTCCACCACGACGCCGGACGACGCCTCCTCGGCACTGGTGGCGCTGATGGACGTGGTCAGCCCGTACTACGACTTCCGCTGGGAGACCCGCTGCGGCATCCCGAGGGTGCGGCTGGAGGGCACGGTCGGGGACTGGGCGCGGCTGGCGGCCGGGGTGGGCGCGCTGGCGCGGCACTTCGGCTGGCTGGCGCCGTGGTTCGCGCAGCTGCGGCCGGTGGTGGACGAGATCGCCGCGACGGCGGCTGGCGGGCCGGTGGACGAGGAGTTCTGGCGCTCGCTGTTCAAGTGGCGCTCGATGTCCGGCGGGCCCCGGGTGACCGGCTGGCTCACCGCCTTCCTCGCCCACACCCAGACGCCGGACGGGCCCAGGCTGCGGCGCTCCTTCGACTGGCGGGAGGCGGCGGGCCGCGAGTACCACCAGGAGGCGTTCGAGGTGAACGACTTCCCGTCGCACCTGTCGAGGGTGCCGTTCGTCTGGGAGGTGCTCGGGCGGGAGGTGCCGATGGTGCTGGTCGGCGGGGTGCTCGGGGTCGAACGGGACGGGGAGTACCTGCGGCCGCGGCTGGGGACGGCGGTGCTGGAGGCGGTGGAATAGCGGCGGGGCGGGGTGTGACGGGGCGTGACGGGGCTGGGTGCTGGGCCGGGCCTGGTGGTCGGTGCCGACTGGTCAGTGCCGACTGCTCGGGGCTGACTGCTCGGGGCTGACTGCTCGGGATCGGATGCTCAGGGTCGACTGGTTGGGATCGACTATTCTGGGGCGACCGGTCGGGCTCGGACGGCGGCGGAACGGGTCACGGCGGCGGTCCATTAACCTTGAGGGAGACAATCCCCGGCCGCCCGCCTGCCCAGGCTCCGGGTCCCATGCTCAGAGAGAGGTTCGCCCGTGGACACTGCCGACCGAGCGCACGCCCCGGTCGTCGTCGCCATCGACGGGCCCTCCGGCTCCGGCAAGTCGACCGTCTCGCGGGCGGTTGCCGCCCGGCTGGGCCTGAGCTTCCTGGACACCGGTGCCATGTACCGGGCGATGACCTGGTGGATGCTGGTCAACGAGGTCGATGTCGACGACCCGGAGGCGGTGGCCGTCGCGTGCGGCAAGCCGGTGATCGTCTCGGGCACCGACGCCGACGGCCCCACCATCACGGTGGACGGCCAGGACGTGTCCGGCCCGATCCGCGGCCCCGAGGTGACCGCCAAGGTCAGCGCCGTGTCCGCGGTGCCGGCCGTGCGGTCCCGGCTGGTGGAGCTCCAGCGCGGCTGCGCCGAGGTCGCCGAGCGCGGCATCGTCGCCGAGGGCCGGGACATGGGGACCGTGGTGTTCCCGGACGCCACCGTCAAGGTCTTCCTGACCGCCTCCGAGGAGGCCCGGGCCGCGCGCCGTGCGGCCGAGCTGCGCGCCAAGGGCGTGGACGAGGCGACCATCACCGCGATGGCCGCCGACCTCGCCCGCCGCGACGCCGCCGACTCCTCCCGGAAGACGGCCCCGCTGACCCAGGCCGCGGACGCGGTCCGGGTGGACACCAGCGACCTCACCCTGGAGCAGGTGATCGACCGGATCGCCGGGCTGGTGGAGGAACGGGCCGGACTGTCCGCGGTCTGACCGGCTGCCGTCGGTCCGATCAGGACCGGCCCGACCACCCTCGGGCCGACCAACGAGTGAACCGCGGGCCGTCGAGGTGCCGCGGAGCCAACCATCGCGCTGCCCCGAGCGGGGCAGGTACGCACGGCACGCCCCTGGGAAGGGCCGTGCCGGGAAACGGAACAGACGAACATGACCGCAGAGCACTCCGCCACCGACCACGGTGAGCTGGACGCCGCCGACTACGCCGAGTTCATGGCACTTGCCGCCGAGGAGGGCTTCGACCTCGACGGCCTCGACGCCGTGGACGGCGCCGAGCACGTCCGACTGCCGGTGCTCGCCGTGGTCGGCCGCCCGAATGTCGGCAAGTCGACTCTGGTGAACCGCATCATCGGCCGCCGCGAGGCCGTCGTCGAGGACAAGCCGGGCGTCACCCGCGACCGGGTCACCTACGAGGCCAGCTGGAACGGCCGCCGCTTCAAGGTGGTCGACACCGGTGGCTGGGAGATCGACGTCCTCGGCATCGACGCCATGGTGGCGGCCCAGGCCGAGCTGGGCATCGAGCAGGCCGACGCGGTGCTGTTCGTGGTGGACGCCACTGTCGGCGCCACCGACACCGACGAGGCCCTGATCAAGATCATCCGCCGGGCCGGCAAGCCGACCGTCCTGTGCGCCAACAAGGTCGACGGCCCGTCCACCGAGGCCGAGGCCGCCTACCTGTGGTCGCTCGGCCTCGGCGAGCCGTACCCGGTCTCCGCGCTGCACGGCCGCGGTTCGGGCGACCTGCTGGACGCCGTCATGGACGCGCTGCCCGAGGCCCCGCCGCAGACCTTCGGCGACGCCGCCCCCGGCGGCCCGCGCCGCATCGCGCTGATCGGCCGGCCCAACGTCGGCAAGTCCAGCCTGCTGAACAAGGTGGCCGGCGAGGAGCGCGTGGTCGTCAACGAGCTGGCCGGCACCACCCGCGACCCGGTCGACGAGATGATCGAGCTCGGCGGCAAGACCTGGAAGTTCGTGGACACCGCCGGTATCCGCCGCCGGGTCCACCTGACCGCCGGCGCCGACTTCTACGCCTCGCTGCGCACCGCCGCCGCGCTGGAGAAGGCCGAGGTCGCGGTCGTCCTGATCGACGCCAGCGAGACCCTCGCCGAGCAGGACACCCGGATCATCTCGATGGCCGTCGAGGCCGGGCGCGCCGTCGTCATCGCCTACAACAAGTGGGACCAGCTGGACGAGGAACGCCGCTACTACCTGGAGCGCGAGATCGAGCGCGACCTCGTCCAGGTGCAGTGGGCCCCGCGGGTCAACGTCTCGGCCAAGACCGGCCGGCACATGGAGAAGCTCGTCCCGGCGATCGAGACCGCGCTGGAGGGCTGGGAGACCCGCATCCCGACCGCGCGTCTGAACGCCTTCCTCGGTGAGCTGGTCGCGGCCCACCCGCACCCGATCCGGGGCGGCAAGCAGCCGCGCATCCTGTTCGGCACCCAGGCGGGCATCCGCCCGCCGCGCTTCGTGCTGTTCGCCTCGGGCTTCCTGGAGGCCGGTTACCGGCGCTTCATCGAGCGCCGACTGCGCGAGGAGTTCGGGTTCGTGGGGACGCCGATCTCGATCTCGGTGCGGGTCCGGGAGAAGCGCAAGAAGAAGTAGACAGGAGTGGTCC
>NZ_JBHVFE010000303.1:0-11070 GCF_042801945.1 Kitasatospora sp. NPDC057542 | reverse complement strand
GTACGGGGGAAGCGGACGGGCCGCCGTGACGTTTCCGCGGCCCCGCCGGGCCGCCGAGGCCGCCTACAGGGCGCCCGGGCGCACCAGCCCGCTCTCGTAGGCGTACACCGCGGCCTGCACCCGGTCGCGCAGCTGGAGCTTGGTCAGCACGTGGCCCACGTGGGTCTTCACGGTGGTCTCGCTGACGAACAGCTCGGCCGCGATCTCCGCGTTCGACAGCCCGCGCGCCACCAGCTTGAGCACCTCCAGCTCGCGTTCGGTCAGCGCGCTCAGCGCCTGCGGCGGCGCCTCGTCGCCCGAGGGCAGCTTGGTGGCGTACATGTCCAGCAGCCGGCGGGTGATGCTCGGCGCCAGCATCGCCGCGCCGTCCGCGACCACCCGGATCGCCTGCACCAGCTCCTCGGCCGGGACGTCCTTCAGCAGGAAGCCGCTGGCGCCCGCGCGCAGCGCCTCCACGACGTACTCGTCCAGGTCGAAGGTGGTCAGTACCAGCACCTTGGCCGGACCGTCCCGCCCGGGGCCGGCGATCCGGCGGGTCGCCTCGACGCCGTCCATCCTGGGCATCCGGATGTCCATCAGCACCACGTCGGGCTGCAGCGCCCGCACCTGGTCCAGCGCCTGCTGGCCGTCGCCGGCCTCGCCGACCACCACGAGGTCGGACTCGGCTTCCAGGATCATCCGGAAACCGGTGCGCAGCAGCGGCTGGTCGTCGACCAGCAGCACTCGGATCGTCACCTAGGACTCCTTGCTCATCGGATCCCCCGTGGGATCGCTCTCATCCGACGTACGGGCCAGCGGCAGCGGGTACGGCGGCGGAGTGCCGCCGAACTCCGGGCAGCTGGCCTGGTGGTCGCACCAGTCGCAGAGACGGTTGCGGGTGGCCGGGAAGTCCCCGGTGGCCACCGCCTGGCTGATCCGCTCCCACAGCGCCTGGAGCTTGCGCTCCACCGCGAGCAGGTCCGCCTGGTCCGGGTCGTAACTGACCACGTCCCCGCCGCCGCCGAGGTAGACCAGCTGGAGGCGCTTGGGGATCACGCCCTTCCAGCGCCACACCACCAAAGCGTAGAACTTCATCTGGAACATCGCCTTGCCCTCGAAGTCCCGCGAGGGCGCCCGGCCGGTCTTGTAGTCCACCAGCCGGACCTCGCCGGTCGGGGCGACGTCCACCCGGTCGATGTAGCCGCGCAGCAGCAGCCCCGACTCCAGGGCCGTCTCCACGTAGAGCTCCCGCTCCACCGGGTGCAGCCGGGTCGGGTCCTCCAGCCGGAACCACTGGCCGACCAGCTTCTCGGCGTCCGCCAGCCAGCGGGTGAGCGCCGCGCCGTCCGGGTCGTCCGGGAACAGCGAGCCCAGCTCCGGGCGCTCGCCCAGCAGCCGCTCCCACTGCGGGCGCAGCAGGCCCAGCGCCCGCTCCGGCGTCCGCTCGGCCGCCGGGCTGTCGAACAGCCGCTCCAGCACCGCGTGGACCAGCGTGCCCCGGGTCGCCGCCGAGCTCGGCGGCTCGGGCAGCCGGTCGATCACCCGCAGCCGGTACAGCAGGGGACAGGTGAGGAAGTCCCCCGCTCGGGACGGGGAGAGCCCGGTCGGGGGTGCCGCCGGGCGTCCGGTGGCACTGCTGGTCTCGGTGTGCTGCATGGCTATGACCCTATTGCCCTTTGCTGTCATCCCGCTGCCACGGTGCTTCCACGACGGCGGGTGAGCGGGTATGAAGCCAGAAGGAGGGCCGCGCAGCGCCGGAGGGCCGCGATCACGTAGCGTGGGCACACCGGGGCACGACGGGGGAGACGACCGAAGGGATCACGGTGAGCGACAGCAGGGGGCAGCAACCCTCCGACCAGCCACCGCAGGACGGCGGCGGGCGTCCGGCCGGGCCGCCGCCCGAGCACCGCGGCGGCCTCCTGATGGGCCGGCCCTTCGGGGTGCCCGTCTACGTCACCCCCTCCTGGTTCGTCATCGCCGTGCTGATCACCTGGGTGTTCGGCGGACAGCTGGGCGAGGTGCTGCCCGACCTCGGCGGCGCCCGCTACCTGGTCGCGTTCTCCTTCGCGGTCGCCTTCTACGCCTCCGTCCTGGTGCACGAGCTCGCCCACACCCTGGTCGCGCTGCGCTACAAGCTCGGGGTACGGCGGATCCAGCTCCAGTTCTTCGGCGGCGTCTCGGAGATCGAGAACGAGGCGGAGAGCCCCTGGCGGGAGTTCTGGCTGGCCTTCGTCGGCCCGCTGCTCTCGCTGCTGCTCGGCGGCGTGTTCTACCTCGCGGTGCGGGCGGTGGAGCTGTCCACCGTGCCCGGAGTGCTGCTCACCGGCCTGATGGTCTCCAACCTGGTGGTCGCCGCCTTCAACCTGCTGCCGGGCCTGCCGCTGGACGGCGGCCGGATGCTGCGCGCGGTCGTCTGGGCGATCAGCGGCAAGCCGATGACCGGCACGGTGGCCGCCGCCTGGGTCGGCCGCGGGCTGGCCGTCGCCGTGCTGATCGGCCTGCCGCTGCTGAGCGCCGCCCGCGGGGTCGAGCGCACCACCACCGACACCCTGGTGGACGCGGTGCTGGCCGCGGTGCTCGCCGCGATCATCTGGAACGGGGCCACCGGCAGCCTGCGCAACGCCCGGCTCAAGGAGGCGCTGCCCGGTCTGCTGCTGCGCGAGCTGGCCCGGCGGGCCGTCGAGGTCACCGCCGACACCCCGCTCGGCGAGGCGCTGCGCCGCGCCCGCGAGGCCCAGGCCGGCGCGGTGATCGTGGTGGACGGCCGGGGCGAGCCGATCGCCCTCGTGCGCGAGTCCGCGGTCCGGTCGGTGCCCGAGCACCGCCGCCCCTGGGTGGCCGTCGGCCCGCTCGCCCGTGACCTGGAGCCCGGGCTGCGGCTGAGCGCCGACCTCGGCGGCGAGGACCTGCTGCGGGCCGTCCAGGCCACCCCGGCGGGGGAGTACCTGGTGGTCGAGCCGGACGGCCGGGTGTACGGCGTCGCCTCGCTCAGCGACATCGAGCAGCGGCTGACCGCCGCCGTCACCGGCCGCTGATCACCCGCGTCCTGCGAGCCGCTCCGCTTCCCTTAGGATTGGCCGCATGTCCGAACCGACCGGTGCCGCCCGCCGACGCGGGCCCTTCCAGGTCGGGGACCAGGTCCAGCTGACCGACCCCAAGGGTCGCCACTACACGTTCACGCTCCAGGCCGGGAACCAGTTCCACACCCACAAGGGTGCGTTCCCGCACGACGAGCTGATCGGCGCTCCCGAGGGCACGGTCGTGCGCACCACGGGGAACGTTCCGTACCTCGCGCTGCGCCCCCTGCTCCCCGACTACGTCCTGTCCATGCCTCGCGGTGCCGCCGTGATCTACCCCAAGGACGCGGGGCAGATCCTGGCCATGGCCGACATCTTCGCCGGCGCCCGCGTGATCGAGGCCGGCGTCGGATCGGGCGCGCTCAGCATGTACCTGCTGCGCGCCGTCGGCGAGCACGGCATGCTGGCCTCCTACGAGCGCCGGCAGGACTTCGCCGACATCGCCCAGGGGAACGTCGAGCGCTACTTCGGGGGCCCGCACCCGGCGTGGAAGCTCACCGTCGGCGACCTCCAGGACAACCTGGTCGAGACCGACGTCGACCGCGTCATCCTCGACATGCTGGCCCCCTGGGAGTGTCTGGACGTCGCCTCCAAGGCGCTCGTCCCCGGCGGCCTCATCTGCTGCTACGTGGCCACCACCACGCAGATGTCCAAGACCGTCGAGGCGCTGCGCGACCACGGCACCTTCACCGAGCCGCAGGCCTGGGAGACCATGGTCCGCACCTGGCACCTGGAGGGCCTGGCCGTCCGCCCGGACCACCGGATGATCGGCCACACCGGCTTCCTGCTCACCGCCCGCCGCCTGGCGGACGGCGTGGAGCCGCCGCTGCGCCGCCGCCGCCCGGCCAAGGGTGCGTACGGCGAGGACTACGACAACGGGGCGCCCGAGCCCACCCTCCAGGAGCGTGCCGCCGCCCGCAAGGCCGCCCGCGACGCGGAGGCGGAGCAGCCCGACCTGGGCTGAGCCCCGAACCCACCGAGAAGGGGTGGTACGAGCACATCGCTCGTACCACCCCTTTCGCATCCCGCCGGTCACGGTGTGGGACGATGCTCGACACGCCTTGGCTTCTGGAGCTCTGGAGGGGACGCCTGGTGGAGACCGCGGTCGGGACGACGGCGACGGCTGGACAGCAGACACCGCGGGGCCGCTCCGGGCCCGGGCACGCGCGCACCGCCCCCTGGCACTGGGCCGTCGCCCTGGCCGGCTGCGGCGCGGTGGTGGGGGCCGCGCTCGCCGCGTCCCCGGCGACCGGCACCCCGGTGTCCGCGCACGCCACCCCCAAGGCCCTCGCCGCGAGCGCCGCCCCCGATCCGTCCCGCGCCCAACTCCCGCTGGACTGCGGCCCGTTCCCGGTCAAGACGGCGCTCAGCGTGCCCGCGCGACTCGGCGACGGGCGGCCCGGCACGGTGGTCGCCGCGCACTGCGCCACCGAGACCGGCACCCCGCCGGACGCCGTCTTCCTGCTCGGCTTCGGCCCGGGTGAGCGCCCGGAGGTGGTGGCCACGCTGCTCACCGAGCGCGAGAACCTCACCGTGAGTCGGATCGCGGTGCGTTCGGACGGCGCCGTCACCGGACACGCGCAGGGGTATTCGAGCGAGGACGTGCCGCGGTTCCGGCCCGACATCTCACTCGACCTCACCTGGACGCACAAGGGCGGCGGCTGGGAACGCTCCCAGACCGCCGCCCCGGTCTCCGCCGTGTGACGGACCGACTACTCCGCGTCCGGTCCGTACACCTCGACCCGGTCGGTGACCCGGCGCACGTGGATGCAGTCGCCGGGGCACTCCTTCGCCGAGTCCACCACGTCCTGAAGGATCGTCAGCGGCACCGGGGCCGTCTCCCCGGGCTGCTGGCGCAGCTCGTCGTCCGGCCCCTTCACGTAGGCCAGTCCGTCGATGTCGAGTTCGAAGACCTCGGGTGCGTACTGCGCGCAGATGCCGTCGCCGGTGCACAGATCCTGGTCGATCCACACCTCCAGCTCCTCGGCCGCCGCGGTCTGCTCGGTCACCGACATGGTCCCCTGCCGTTTCTGTCCCGGGTCGCCCCTATTCCTGGAGCAATCCCGCCATTCGTACAACGATCGGACCTCGACTTGTGGTCGCGATCGGATATCACTTCGCTCGACGATACATCCGGCCCGCTTTGGGCCGTGCGCGGTGGGTATCCCCCTTAGCAGAGGGGAAGCACGCTGGGGCGAAGATCGGACACGCCCGTTCCATCTTTCTTGATCTAGGGGTTTACGGACCCCTGGTCCCAGGTAGGGTCTGGAAGCGTCCAGCTCCCCGGAGGAGGTGAGGACCGTGGCAGCCCACGATGACGACTACAACCGCAGCACCGGCAGGCCCGCTCGTGGTTCCGACGAGGCCGCTCAGGTCTCGTACCTTGAGCAGGAAATCGCCGTGTTGCGCCGCAAGCTCGCCGACTCGCCGCGCTCTTCGAGGATCCTCGAAGAGCGGATCGTCGAGCTCCAGACCAACCTGGCGGGCGTGACCGCCCAGAACGAACGGCTCGCCTCCACCCTGCGCGAGGCCCGCGACCAGATCGTGGCCCTCAAGGAGGAAGTGGACCGGCTGGCACAGCCCCCGGCCGGCTTCGGCACCTTCCTCGACGCGAACGAGGACGGCACCGCCGACATCTTCACCGGTGGGCGCAAGCTCCGCGTGAACGTCAGCCCCAACGTCGCCCTCGACGAGGTGCGGCGCGGCCAGGAAGTGATGCTCAACGAGGCCCTCAACATCGTGGACGCGATGGCCTTCGAGAGCATCGGCGAGATCGTCACCCTCAAGGAGATCCTGGAGGACGGCGAGCGCGCCCTGGTCCTGGGGCACACCGACGAGGAGCGCGTGGTGCGCCTCGCCGAGCCGCTGCGCGGGCTGACCATCCGGGCCGGGGACGCCCTGCTGCTGGAGCCCCGCTCCGGCTACGTGTTCGAGGTCGTGCCGAAGTCCGAGGTCGAGGAGCTGGTCCTCGAAGAGGTCCCGGACATCGACTACCGTCAGATCGGCGGCCTGAGCAACCAGATCGAGCTGATCCGCGACGCGGTCGAGCTGCCCTACCTGCACGCCGACCTGTTCAAGGAGTACGAGCTGCGCCCGCCCAAGGGCGTGCTGCTCTACGGTCCGCCCGGCTGCGGCAAGACGCTGATCGCCAAGGCGGTCGCCAACTCGCTGGCGAAGAAGGTCGCCGAGGTCACCGGCCGCCCCCAGGGGAAGAGCTACTTCCTCAACATCAAGGGCCCCGAGCTGCTCAACAAGTACGTGGGCGAGACCGAGCGGCAGATCCGCCTGGTCTTCCAGCGGGCCCGGGAGAAGGCGGGCGAGGGCACGCCCGTCATCGTCTTCTTCGACGAGATGGAGTCGCTGTTCCGCACCCGTGGCTCCGGCGTCAGCTCGGACGTGGAGAACACCATCGTCCCGCAGCTGCTCGCCGAGATCGACGGTGTGGAGGGCCTGGAGAACGTCATCGTCATCGGCGCCTCGAACCGCGAGGACATGATCGACCCGGCGATCCTGCGGCCCGGCCGCCTGGACGTCAAGATCAAGATCGAGCGCCCGGACGCCGAGGCCGCGAAGGACATCTTCTCCAAGTACCTCAAGGACTCGCTGCCGTTCCACCCGGACGACCTCAAGGAGCACGACGGCTCCGTCGAGGCCACGGTGGTCGCGATGATCCAGTCGGTGGTGGAGCGGATGTACTCCGAGACCGAGGAGAACCGCTTCCTGGAGGTCACCTACGCCAACGGTGACAAGGAGGTCCTGTACTTCAAGGACTTCAACTCCGGTGCGATGATCCAGAACATCGTCGACCGCGCGAAGAAGATGGCCATCAAGGACTTCCTCGACCACGGTCAGCGCGGTCTGCGCGTCTCCCACCTGCTCGCCGCCTGCGTGGACGAGTTCAAGGAGAACGAGGACCTCCCGAACACCACCAACCCGGACGACTGGGCCCGCATCTCCGGCAAGAAGGGCGAGCGGATCGTCTTCATCCGCACGCTGGTCACCGGCAAGCAGGGCGCCGAGTCCGGCCGCTCGATCGACACTGTCGCCAACACGGGGCAGTACCTGTAAGCACGCGGTTGTCCGGGCCGCCAGCGGTCCCCGGAGCTGTACGCACACCGTCCGGCTGTGGCGCCTCGCGGCCCCGCAGCCGGACGGCGCGTCTCCGGGCCCGCCGGTCGGCGCCGGGTTCTAGGCTCGACCCACCGTCCGCGGGCAGATGGCCGGCGTCGGTGTTGTTCGGCGGTACGTCAGCGTGCTCCGCCCGTCGGGGGTGGAGCACCGGGCAAGGAGGGCCGCATGACCGTACGGCGCGTGATGGGCATCGAGACCGAGTACGGGATCTCCGTGCCCGGGCACCCCAACGCCAACGCCATGCTCACCTCGTCCCAGATCGTCAACGCGTACGCGGCGGCGATGCACCGGGCACGGCGGGCCCGCTGGGACTTCGAGGAGGAGAATCCGCTGCGCGACGCACGGGGGTTCGACCTGGCCCGCGAGGTCGCGGACGCCAGCCAGCTGACCGACGAGGACATCGGCCTCGCCAACGTCATCCTCACCAACGGGGCCCGGTTCTACGTGGACCACGCGCACCCCGAGTACAGCTCGCCCGAGGTGACCAATCCGCGCGACGCCGTGCTCTGGGACAAGGCCGGCGAGCGGATCATGGCGGACGCCGCGCAACGCGCGCTGGAGCTGCCCAACGGGCAGAACATCCACCTGTACAAGAACAACACCGACAACAAGGGCGCCTCCTACGGTACCCACGAGAACTACCTGATGAAGCGGGCGACACCGTTCGCCGACATCGTCCGCCACCTCACCCCGTTCTTCGTCTCCCGCCAGGTGGTCACCGGCGCCGGCCGGGTCGGCATCGGCCAGGACGGCTCGGCGCACGGCTTCCAGATCAGCCAGCGGGCGGACTACTTCGAGGTCGAGGTGGGCCTGGAGACGACGCTCAAGCGCCCGATCATCAACACCCGCGACGAGCCGCACGCGGACGCCGAGAAGTACCGCCGGCTGCACGTGATCATCGGGGACGCCAACCTCTCCGAGATCTCCACCTACCTGAAGCTGGGCACGACCGCGCTGGTCCTGTCGATGATCGAGGACTCGTTCATCGCCGCCGACCTCGCCGTCGACCAACCGGTGCGCACCCTGCACCGGGTCTCCCACGACCCGACGCTCAAGCACCTGATCACCCTGCGCAACGGGCGCCGGCTCACCGCCGTCCAGCTCCAGCTGGAGTACTTCGAACTGGCCCGCAAGTACGTCGAGGACCGCTTCGGGACCGACGCGGACGAGCAGACGGTGGACGTGCTGGCGCGCTGGGAGGACGTCCTGGGCCGACTGGAGCGCGACCCGATGTCGCTGTCCCGGCAGCTGGACTGGATCGCCAAGCGGGAGATCCTGGAGGGCTACCGCAGCCGGGACGCCCTGGAGTGGGAGAACCCGCGGCTGCACCTGGTCGACCTCCAGTACAGCGACGTACGGCCCGAGAAGGGCCTCTACAACCGTCTGGTGGCCCGTGGGCGGTTCGAGCGGCTGCTCACCGAGGACGAGGTCGAGCGGGCCGTCACCAAGCCCCCGGAGGACACCCGGGCGTACTTCCGCGGGCGGTGCCTGGAACAGTACGCGGACCACGTCGCGGCGGCCTCCTGGGACTCGGTGATCTTCGACCTGCCCGGCCGGGACTCGTTGCAGCGCGTGCCCACCCTGGAGCCACTGCGCGGCACCCGCAACCACGTCAAGGAGCTGCTGGACCGCTGCCGCACGGCCGAGGACCTGCTCCGGGTGCTGTCCGGCGGGTAACTTTTCGATCACCACGGGTGAACGTCCGCCGAATGGGAATCATCCGGGGTGGCAGCGGGTGTTGGACAGGAAGCGCCACCGGCAAACCGGGAGCGGCAGTCGCACCTTGTGTATAGGGTCGGTGCAGCAGCAGCGACCGAACCGTGCCAGACGAATCGAGCGGGGTGAGGGAAATGGCGAGCAAGGACACCGGCGGCGGCCAGCAGCGGGCAAACCGTTCCTCCGAGGAGGTCGAGGAGCAGGCCGCGGAAAGCCAGAATTCCGACGACCTCAAGGAGCGCCAGGAAAAGCTGAGCGACGACGTCGACGCGGTGCTGGACGAAATCGACGAGGTCCTCGAATCCAACGCCGAGGATTTCGTCCGCGGATTCGTCCAGAAGGGCGGGCAATAGCCCGGCCCGGCATTCCGAATTCACGGTCGCGACCGTCCGGGGCGGCCGGGCGGCGAGCACCGTCCGGCCGTCCGGCACCGGCCCCTCCACCCATGGACAGCGATCGTCGGGCGGGTAGGGTGCGGGCAGCGCGCGCTTCAAGCTACCTGGAAGGAATCGTGTGGAAGCCAACACTCGTGGCACCGGGCGTCTACCGGCTGCCTTCCTGACCCCGGGGTCGTCCTCGTTCATCGACTTCCTCGCCGAGCACAAGCCGGAACTGGTCCCCGGCCGCCGAGGGCTGCCCGAGGGGGCCGTGATCGAGGCCCCGCACGGGACCACGATCGTGGCCGCGGTCTTCGACGGCGGCGTGGTGATCGCGGGTGACCGCCGGGCGACGATGGGCAACGTGATCGCCCAGCGTGACATGGAGAAGGTCTTCCCGGCCGACGAGTTCAGCGCGGTCGGCGTCGCCGGCACCGCGGGCCTCGCGATCGAGATGGTCCGGCTGTTCCAGCTGGAGCTGGAGCACTACGAGAAGATCGAGGGCACCACGCTCTCCCTGGAGGGCAAGGCCAACCGGCTCACCACCATGATCCGGGGCAACCTGGGCATGGCGATGCAGGGCCTCGCGGTGGTGCCGCTGTTCGCCGGCTACGACCTGGACCTCGGCCGCGGCCGGATCTTCAGCTACGACGTCACCGGCGGGCGCTCCGAGGATCGCGGCTTCACCGCGACCGGCTCGGGCTCGGTCTTCGCGCGCGGCTCGATGAAGAAGCTCTACCGCGAGGACCTGACGGCCGACCAGGCCGTCACCATGGTCGTCCAGGCGCTGTACGACGCGGCGGACGACGACTCCGCCACGGGCGGCCCGGACCTCGCCCGCAAGATCTTCCCGATCGTCTCGCTGATCACCGAGGACGGCTTCCGCCGGCTCACCGAGGCGGAGGTCACGGAGGTCGCCGTCGCCGTCACCGACGAGCGCCGGGCCCGGCCCAACGGCCCGCAGGCCCCGCTGATCTAGCCACCACCTCACAGGAAAGGGACGACCGCCGGTGTCGACACCGTTCTACGTCTCGCCCCAGCAGGCCATGGCGGACCGCGCGGAGTACGCCCGCAAGGGCATCGCGCGCGGCCGCAGCGTGGTCGTGCTCACCTACGCCGACGGCATCGTCTTCGTCGCGGAGAACACCTCCAGGGCGCTCCACAAGGTCTCCGAGATCTACGACAAGATCGCCTTCGCGGCGGTCGGTCGCTACAACGAGTTCGAGAACCTGCGCATCGGCGGCGTCCGCTACGCCGACCTGCGCGGCTACTCCTACGACCGGGCCGACGTCACGGCCCGGGGCCTGGCCAACGTGTACGCCCAGACCCTGGGCACCATCTTCTCCTCGGTCGGCGAGAAGCCGTACGAGGTCGAGCTGATCGTGGCCGAGGTCGGCCGCACCGGCGACAACGACCAGATCTACCGGCTCACGCCGGACGGCTCGGTCGTGGACGAGAAGAACTACGTGGTGGTCGGCGGCAACGCCGACTCGATCGGCAACTACCTGGGCCAGCGGCACCGGGTCGGCATGAGCCTCACCGAGGCGGTGAAGCTCGCCGTGGACTCGCTCGCCCGCGACCCCAACGGCGGCAGCCCGCGCAGCCTCACGCCGGAACAACTGGAGGTCGCGGTCCTCGACCGCCAGCGGTTCCAGCAGCGCAAGTTCAAGCGGATCCTGGGCAACCAGCTGGGCCGGCTGCTCGATGGGGACCAGTCCGCCGAGGCGGACGACGAGGAGAACCCGGCGGGCGGTACGCCGGTGTAGCAGTGCCTGCGGAGTCCCGTACGG
>NZ_JBHVFE010000302.1:0-11077 GCF_042801945.1 Kitasatospora sp. NPDC057542 | reverse complement strand
GATGTGTCCCGCCCGGGGCCGCGCCGTGGGGCCGGGCCGAAGGACGCTCAGATCCCGTCGTCCAGGCCCTGCTCGATCGCGTACCGGACCAGCTCCACCCGGTTGTGCAGCTGCAGCTTCCCGAGCGTGTTCTGCACGTGGTTCTGCACCGTCCGGTGCGACAGCACCAGCCGGTCGGCGATCTGCCGGTAGGACAACCCCTTGGCCACCAGCCGCAGCACCTCGGTCTCCCGGGCCGTCAGCTGCGGGGCGGCCGGCGCCGAGGCCGGGGCCGGCTCGGCGGCCAGGCGGCGGAACTCGCCGAGCACCAGGCCGGCCAGGCCCGGGGTGAACACCGCGTCGCCGACGGCCGTACGACGCACCGCGTCCAGCAGCTCCTCCCGCCCGGCCGACTTCACCAGGTAGCCGGTCGCACCGGACTTCACCGCCTCCAGCACGTCCTGGTGCTCGCCGCTGGCCGACAGCACCAGCACCCGTACCGCCGGGTCGTGCGCGACCACCCGGCGGCACACCTCGGCGCCGGGCAGACCGGGCAGGTTGAGGTCCAGCACGACCACCTGCGGCGTGCAGGCGCGGGCCCGGCGGACGGCCTCCTCGCCGTCGCCCGCGGTGGCCACCACGTCCAGTCCGGCCTCGACGAGGTCGCGCGAGACCGCGTCCCGCCACATCGGGTGGTCGTCCACCACCATCACCCGCACCGGCCGGTCGGTGGTCGGCTGATCGGTCATCAAGAGCCCTTCCTCGGGACGCGCAGTTCGACCTCGACGCCCTCCCCGGGCACCGAGTACAGCTCGGCCGTGCCGCCGAGGTCCAGCAGCCGGCCGCGGATGGACTGGGAGACGCCGAGCCGGCCGGCCTGCTCCGCCTCGCCGAGCCGGCCGGGGGCGAAGCCGGGGCCGTCGTCGCGGATGCTGACCGTGACCGCCTCCGGTTCGTCCTCGACCAGGATCCAGGCCCGGGCCCGCTCCCCCGCGTGCTTGCGCACGTTGTCGACGGCGGCGCCGACCGCCGCCGCGAGCTCGCCCGCCGCCGGGCCGGGCAGCACCACCGGGGTGCCGGGGGCGGAGAGCGTGATCCGCTCGTCCGCGTACGGGCGCAGCAGCGCGGTGAGGTCGTGCGGCGCGTCCGGGTCCGGCGGCTCGGCGGCGCCGGACCGCGGTGCGCGCTGGGCCGGCAGCGGACCGCCCGTCATCAGGGCCCGCAGCGCGCGCTCCTGTTCGCCGGCCAGCCGGCCGAGCTCCGCGAAGTCCACGCCGGAGCCCGCCCCCTCGCTCGCTTCCGCACCGCGCCGCTGGACCAGGGCGAGCACCTGGAGCACGCCGTCGTGGATGTCCCGGGAGAGCCGCTCTCGCTCCCGGGTGGCCGCCTCGACCTGGAGCGCCCGGGTGAGGGTGGCCTCGCTGGCCCGGGCCAGCTCGATCACGTAGCCGATCGCGCAGCCGGCCACCATCAGCAGCACGATGTTGTGGAGGTTGTCGCCGGTCGGCCCGCCGTGGCCGAGGATGTTGGCGACGCCGATCACCGAGCCCGAGGCCGCCGCCGGGCGCCAGCCGCCCTTCGCGGCGAAGCCGAGCACCGTGCCGGCCGCCCAGATGGTCGGCAGGGTGGGCGCGCCGTGGCTGATCCGGGCCGGGGAGTCGGTCAGGCCGCTCATCACGATGCCGGTGACGGCGAGGGCGAGGTCGGTGCCCAGGACGTACCAGGTGCAGCGCTGCGGATTGGCGAAGGCCCGGGTGCTGGCCAGGGTCCACAGGGTCAGCGCGCCGAGGAAGATCCAGCCGGCCACCGGGTGCAGGAAGTGCAGGTAGGAGTTGAAGTACCGCAGCAGGGCGTAGCACAGGGCCAGCACCCTGAAGTAGGAGATCGCCTTCCACAGCGGGAGCTCGACGGACATGCCGCCGGCCGCCACCGTGCCGCCGACCGCGCCGGTTCTGCCGCCGTCGTCCGTCATCCGCCCCGCCCCTCCCCTGGGCCCGTCCGGGCCGGCCGTGCGGCCGCCCTGACGTCTACTCCGGCTTCTCCGAGGTGCCCGGCTCGGCGGACTTCTCCGTCTTCTCCGCCTCGGCTGCCTTCTCCGCCTTCTCCGCCTCGGCTGCCTTCTCCGCCTTCTCCGCCTCGGCTGCCTTCTCCGCCTTCTCGGCCTCGGCGGCCTCCGCCTTCTCCGCCTTGGCCGCGGCCCGGCGCTCGGCGTCGGCCTTCTTCTTGTCCTCGGTGATCTGCCGCTTGGCGGCGGTCGCGTAGATGTCCACGTACTCCTGGCCGGAGAGCCGCATGATCTCGTACATCACCTCGTCCGTCACCGAACGGAGGATGAAGCGGTCGTTCTCCATGCCGTGGTAGCGGGAGAAGTCCAGCGGGCGGCCGATCCGGATGCCGGGGCGGATGCCGAAGCTGGGGATCACCTGGCCGGGCGGCTGCACCTTCTCGGTGTCGATCATGGCGACCGGGATCACCGGGGCACCGGTGGCCAGCGCGACGCGGGCCAGGCCGCCGACCTTGCCGCGGTACAGCTTGCCGTCGGGCGAACGGGTGCCCTCCGGGTAGACGCCGAACAGCTCGCCGCGTTCCAGCACCGCGATGGCGCTGCGGATCGCGGCCTCGCCGGCGCCGCGCACGCCCGAGCGGTCCACGGGCAGCTGGCCGACGCCCTTGAAGAACGCGGCGGTCAGCCGGCCCTTGAGGCCCGGGGTGTTGAAGTACTCGGCCTTCGCGATGAAGGTGACCCGGCGCTTGATCAGCGCGGGGAAGAAGAACGAGTCCGAGAAGGACAGGTGGTTGCTCGCGATGATCGCCGCACCCTCGGCGGGGATGTTCTCCTCGCCCTCGATCCACGGCCGGAAGAAGATCCGAAGCAGTGGCGCGACGATCATCTTCATCAGTCGGTAGAACAACCCGGGCCTCCTGTTATGCGGACCGGTCGATCCTAATGCCCCGCGGCCGTCCGGTGTGCCCGGCCCCGCCGTAGGGGCCGCGTCCGGCCTCCCGTAGGGGGTGTACGACCCGGCGCGGAGCGTGGGACGATGCGGTTTCGCAGCACCCCCCTCCCGCGTCCCTCCCCCAGCGCCACCCGCCCGCGAAGGAGTCCGCCATGCCGTTGCTGCCCGGTGCCGAGCCGTACCGCCACCATGGCGGACCGGTGGGGGTGCTGCTCTGCCACGGCTTCACCGGGTCGCCGCAGTCGCTGCGGCCGTGGGCCGAGGACCTGGCGGCGGCCGGGTTCACCGTCTCGCTGCCGCTGCTGCCCGGACACGGCACCCGTTGGCAGGACATGCAGCTCACCCGCTGGGAGGACTGGTACGCCGAGGTCGAGCGCGAGCTGCTGACGCTCGCCGAGGAGTGCGAGCAGGTCTTCGTCTGCGCGCTGTCGATGGGCGGCGCGCTGGCGCTGCGGCTCGCGGCGCTGCACGGGCCGACGGTCTCCGGCCTGGTGCTGGTCAACCCGTCGGTGCGCTCGGACACCCCCGCGAGTGTGCTGCTGCCGGTGCTGCGCCACCTGCTCCCCAGCGCGCCCGGAGTCGCAAACGACATCGCCCGGGCCGGTGCGACCGAGGTCGGCTACGACCGCACCCCGCTGCACGCCGCCTGGTCGCTGAGCCGGCTGTGGCGGGAGGTCCAGCGGCTGCTGCCGGAGGTGACCCAGCCGGTGCTGCTCTTCCACAGCCCGCAGGACCACGTCGTCTCGTCGGCCAACTCGGAACTGGTACTGGCCCGGATATCCTCGACGGACGTGACGGAGCGGCTGTGCCAGCGCAGCTTCCACGTCGCGACGCTGGACCACGACGCGGCGGAAATATTCGCGGCCTCCCAGGACTTCATCCGACGGCTGGCTCCCGCGCACGTGGCGGGCGTCACCCGGGTCGAATCCGACGATCACCATGGCTGAAGGGCCGGAAGTGCACGAGAGCAGCACGGCGGGCGGCGGGGACGAGACTCCCCGCGAGGACGGCGCGACCAAGGACGGCGGGACGGACGCCGCTGCCCCGGGCGGTACGCCGACGGACCGTACCGGCACGGACGGCGCCGGGACGCCCCCGCCCGTCAAGGACGCCACCGGGGACGCCGCCGGGCCCCAGGCCCCTGCCGAACGTCGTCCGCGCCGCGCGCCCGAGCGCAGCCAGGCCGAGCAGGACGAGATCTTCGCCGCCTTGGTGGCCCAGTTCGACGACCCGGTCGACCTGAACAACCCGAACTGGCCGGAGGTCGAGAACCTCCGGGCGCAGAACGAGCTCAAGGGCGGCCACAAGGACGGCAGCGGCGGCCGCGGCGAGCAGGACGACCTGTCCGACCTCGCCCCGAAGCCCCGTCCCCGCTCCGGCCGGCCGGTGATGCCGGCGGGCGGCGCGGGCCCGCGCGACTTCGAGCTGGCCGAGGAGACCGACGAGGGCCACTACGTCCCGCCGGAGCCCCCGCCCCTTCCGAGCGCCGACGTGACCGCCAAGTTCGCCTGGCTGGCGGTGCTCGGCGGCCCTGCCCTGCTGCTGGTCGACGCGGTGGTCTGGCGGGAGATCTCCGGCTGGCCCGCCTGGGTGGGCATCACCGCCTTCCTCGGCGGCTTCGTCACCCTGGTCGCGCGGATGAAGGACCGCGACGAGGACGAGCCGGAGGACCCGGACCACGGCGCCGTCGTCTAACTTCTCGGCCGACCACCCGGCCGGCTGCTCGGCAGTTCGAGGACGGCGAGCACGGGCAGGTGGTCGGTCGCGGCCCGCAGGTCGGCCTCGGTGACGCCGGGGAGCCCGTGCGGCACCCCGCAGCCGAGGACGGTGATCCCGGGCGTGGCGAAGACGGCGTCGATCCGCTGGTAGGGGCGCTCCGGTACGGAGGTGAACTCGCCTCCCCAGGGCGCGGTCGGATACCCGTCCTGGAGCCGGGAGGCCAGCAGCCGCCGGCCCGGCCCGTCCGGGTGCTCGTTGAAGTCCCCGGCCACGACGCCGAGCTCGGCGATCGAGAGCTGGTCGAGCAACAGCTCGAACTGCCCGTACCGCTCCTCCTGGTCCAGGCTGAGGTGGCAGCTGGTGACGGTGAACGGCGCCGTGCCGGGCAGCCGCAGGAGCGCACTGGCGAAGCCCCGGGCGTGCAGGCCGCGGGTCTTGGGCAGCAGCCGGTCGTGCACCCCCAGCAGTTCCACCGCGCCGGGCCGGCCGAGCAGCAGCGGACCTGCGGCGGTGCGGCCGCCGCCGGCCAGCACGGCCGTCCCGGTGCTCCGGGCCAGCCAGGCGGCCTGGCCCTCGGGCCGCCAGTAGCGCGGGGACTCCTGGATGCAGACCAGGTCCGGATCGCAGGCCCGGACCACTCGGACCAGCGCCCGCCGGTCGTCGCGCAGCGAGCGGATGTTGTAGCTGAGCAGGCGCAGCCGACCCGGGCCGGGTGGTGGCAGCGGTTCGACGTTCGCGGCGGTTTCGGTCTCGCGCGCGGCGCTCATGGTCCTCCCCTGGGCGGTCACCGGATCGATCCGACCGTACGCGGCCGGGCCGGGACGTGCGACGGCGGCGGCGCGTCCGGGATCGGTCGGGGCCCGGTCGCACCGCCGCCGGCGGGCTCGAAGGGGTGTCAGGCGGTGCGGGCGAGGTCCGCCGCGCCGACGATGCCGGCGGCGGAGCCCATCGAGGCCAGGACGACCTCGGCGCGCGGGCGGTGCACCCCGCCGGTCAGGTAGTGCTCGAAGGCCTTGGCGACCGGGTCGAGCAGCAGCCGGCCGGAGTCGGAGACGCCGCCGCCGAGCACGAAGACGCCCGGGTCGAACAGCGCGGCGAGGTCGGCCATGCCGCGGCCCAGCCAGTCGGACAGCTCGGCGTAGCACTCCAGGGCGAGCGGGTCGCCCTCCTCGGCGGCCTGGGTGATGTGGATGCCACGGATGGTCTCGGCCACGCCGTCGTTGAGCTCCAGCATCCGGCGGCCGCGCTGCGGGTCGGCCGCGGCGTTCTCCCGGCCGTAGCGGCGCAGCGCACGACCGGAGCCGTACTGCTCCCAGCAGCCCTTGCCGCCGCAGCCGCAGGGCAGGCCGTCGGGGACCATGTTGAGGTGGCCGATCTCGCCGGCCACGCCGAAGCGGCCGCGGTGCAGCCGGCCGTCCAGGACGATGCCGCCGCCGATGCCGGTGCCGACGGTGATCAGCACCATGTCCTGATGGTCGGCGGCCGCGCCGAAGCGGAACTCGGCCCAGGCGGCGCAGTTGGCGTCGTTCTCGACGACGGTGGACAGGCCGGTGAGCTCCTCGATCCGCCCGCGCAGCGGCTCGTTCTCCCAGTCGATGTTGGGGGCGAAGATCACCGTGGAGCGGTTGCTGTCCACGAAGCCGGGGGCGCCGACGCCCACCGCCGTGACGCCGGGGTGCTCCTCCTTGAGCTCGCGCACGGCCTGCGCGATGGCGTCGACCGCCCACTGCGGGTCGGCCGGGGTGGGCACCCTGGTCCGGGCCAGGATCGTGCCCGCCTCGTCGACCACGCCTGCCGCGATCTTGGTCCCGCCGACATCGACGCCGATGGTCAGAGCCATGTGTCCCTCAGCTATTCACTCGTTCCCGCTGGACGGAACGCTACCGCCCAACTCTGTCCCCGTACACAGCCTCGCATACATTATCCGAAGACAATTCTGGAACGACCGAGCCGAGACGCTTCAAAAGTCGTATCTAATTTCCTTCTTCGTGACGTAAGAGAGCAGCGCGATCACCCTCCGAAGGTCACGGTTTCACTGCTTGGCGGACGGCCTGTCAGCCTCGTCAAGGTCGCAGTCGGCGTCGGCGTCAAGGTCGATCTTCTCGGTCGGCGCGCCCTGCCCGGCGGTCCAGCGGCGTTCCTGCCCGACCACGGCGGCACGGTAGGCGGCCAGCAGCTCGGCACCCGCTGCGGCGAGCCCGGTGCCGGCCGCGGCGAGGTGGGAGTAGACCTCCGGCTGCTGGGTGCGCAGCCGGTCGGCCAGCCCGGAGAGCGTGATCAGGGTGGTGGCGCTCGCCTCCTGGGCCTTCTCGCCGAGCGCACCGGCGAACCGGCGGACCTCGTCCACCAGCGGGCCCAGCTCCGGCCCGAACGGGTTCGACTGCCCGCCGCCCGGCGCAGTGCGGTCGCCGTCAGCCCCGGCACCGTCAGCCCCGGCGCGGCCGGACTCGGCACGGCCGGCGGACTCGGCGCGGTCGTCGACGGGCTCGGTGCGGTCGTCGGTGCTGGTCATCGCGGGCGCCTCCTCAGCCGTGGCCGCACCCCGCGGCCCTCCGGCCCGACGCTACCCGACCGGCCGGGCGGCCCGAAAAGGCGCCGAACCGCGCCGAGCCCCCGTCAGCCCCGGGGCCAGAGCGCCGGGTCGGGCGCGAACCGCACCGAGAGCACCCCGTCGTGCAGCCCCGCCCCGGCCACCGTGCAGCGGCGCAGCGCGGACGGCAGGGTGAGCACCCGGCGGTGGGTGCCGAGCCCTACCACCAGTTCATCGCCCCGGCGCACCAGGTCCAGTTCGGAGCGGTCGGCGCCGGGCAGGTCGAGGTGCCAGACCAGCAGGCCCTCCTCGGCGAGCCGGTCCTCGACCGGCCAGGGCTCGGGGGCGAGCCGCTCGGGCCCGTCCCCGTCCCCGTAGAGCCGGTCGGCGACGGCCTCCAGAGTGGCGTCGGCCAGGTCGGTGACCAGCACCGGGGCGTCGGTCTCGGCGGCGAGCCCGGTCAGCTCCTCCTGCCGGCGGCGGGCCAGGGCGGCCAGCCAGGGGTCGGGCGAGGAGACGGCGGCGTCGGGCAGCGCACCGTGCACCACCACGGCGTCCGGCCGGTGCCCGTGCAGCGCGAGCCCGGCCCGGATCCGGCGCAGCTCCTGGTACGGGTGGCCGCCCGCCGGGACGACCAGCCGGACGCTGGTGCCCGGGCCGGTGATCGCGGCGCGGGACTCGGCCAGCGCCACGGCGGCCTTGGTGCGCCCCTCGTACAGCCAGTCGGCGGGCATCGGGACGCCGGCCAGCCCGGCCAGCAGCGGGCGCAGCGCCCGGGCGGCCTGCCGTTGCTCGGGGACGAGCCGGCCCAGGTAGCGGGTGAGCTGCTCGGGCAGGGCGAGGGTGGCGATCAGCTCGGCGGGCGGCGGGGCGAGCACGACCAGGACGTCCTGGTCGGCGGCGGGCAGGGCGCGCAGCAGGGCGAGCCGGGCGATGCCGGGGAGGGCGGTGAGTTCCTCGGGATCGAGCTGTTCGGCGCCGAGCAGGTCGAGGGCGGGCTTGAGCCGGCCGGTGAGCTCGCCGACGGCGTAGCGGAACGCGGCCTGCTCGTCGATCCGGGAGACGGTCAGGCCCGGTGCGTAGTGCAGCGGTTCGGGCTCCAGCCGGGTGCCGAGGGCGGAGTCCAGGGCGCGGTGGGGGTCGTCGCCGGCCAGCAGCCAGGTGCGGTGGCCGCGCCGGGCGGCGTGCAGGGCGGTGGCGGCGGCCACTGCGGGCGCGCCCGCGTCGCCGCTGACCAGGATGGTGCGTGTCGCCGTCATGCCGTCCGGCCCCCCGTTCGGTGCAGTCAGCCTTCGACGCGCTTCTTCAGACCGGCCAGGGCGCGGTCGATGATGACCTTCTCGGCCTTGCGCTTGATCATGCCGAGCATCGGGATCTTGACGTCCACGGCGAGCTGGTAGGTCACCTCGGTGCGGCCGCCGGCCAGCGGGGCGAGGGTGTAGGAGCCGTCCAGCGAGCGGAGCATCTGGCTGCGCACGAGGGTCCAGGAGACCTCGCGGTCGCCGTCCCAGGTGTAGGCGAGGACGTGCTCGTCACGGATGGCGCCGGCGTCGAGCAGCAGCCGGACCTGGGCGGCGCGGCCGTCCCCGCCGGTCTCCAGGACCTCGATCTCCTTGACCTCCCCGGTCCAGGCCGGGTAGGCGGCGAAGTCCGCGATCACGGCCATGACCGTGGCCGGGGTCGCGTCGATGGTGATGCTCGACCTGGTGTGCTCCGCCATGGAATGGCCCTCCGCCTCGTCCCTCTGACTGCCGGTCCGGCCGGGGCGCGCTCGGCCCGGTCCGCCCGGAGCAGGCTATCGCGCCCGGCATGCGGGTCGGCGGCGCGGGCCGCACCCGGCGGGCGGCCGCACTGCGGCGGGCGCTGGGCGACCGGGCATGTTACCGGCCGGTCGCCGCGTGCTGCCATAGGGTGCCATTCGAACGACCCGGTCACGGCCTGGTCGGACCCGGCCGGGTGTGACACTTCGAACACCGGAGCCAACCCCCCTGGTCGAAGCTGCCTACCGGGCAGTAACGTCCTGCCGTCCCGCAGCGTCGCGAACGAGGAGCAGTCTTGCTCGACTTCAGCCTTCCGGCCCTCTACCAGGTACCCAGCGGTGGCAACCTCGCCGACCCGGTACACCGGAACGCCGAGGAGCACCCGGACCTCGCCGTGCTCAGCCGGAAGGTGGACGGCCAGTGGCAGGAGTTGACCTCGGTCCAGTTCCTGGCCGAGGTGCACGCCACCGCGAAGGGCCTGATCGCCGCGGGCGTCGAGCCGGGCGACCGGGTGGCCATCATGTCCCGTACCCGGTACGAGTGGACGCTGCTGGACTTCGCGATCTGGACGGCCGGTGCGATCACCGTGCCGGTGTACGAGACCTCCTCCGCCGAGCAGGTCGAGTGGATCCTCGGCGACTCGGGCGCGGTCGCGGTGATCACCGAGACCGACCAGCACGTCCGGGTGGTCGACGAGGTCCGCGACCGGCTGCCGCAGCTGAAGCGCACCTGGCAGATCGAGGGCGGGGCGATCGCCGCGCTGGCCGAGGCCGGGCAGGACGTCCCGGATGCGACGGTCCAGGAGCGCCGCCGGATCGCCGGCCCCGACGACGTCGCCACCATCGTCTACACCTCGGGCACCACCGGCCGCCCGAAGGGCTGCCAGCTGACCCACGGCAACTTCCTGGCCGAGTGCGGCAACGTCGTCGAGCGCCTGGCCCCGCTGTTCCGCCTCGGCGAGAGCTCCGTCCTGCTCTTCCTGCCGCTGGCCCACGTGTTCGCCCGGATCGTCGAGATCGCCCCGGCGATGGCCCCGATCAAGCTCGGCCACGTCTCCGACGTCCGGAACGTCACCGCCGAGCTGGCCGCCTTCAAGCCGACCCTGATCCTGGGTGTGCCCAGAGTCTTCGAGAAGGTGTACAACACCGCCCGTGCCAAGGCCCAGGCCGACGGCAAGGGCAAGATCTTCGACAAGGCCGCCGAGACCGCGATCGCCTACAGCCGGGCACTGGACACCGGCGGCCCGGGCCTGGTGCTGCGACTCAAGCACGCGGTCTTCGACAAGCTGGTCTACGGCAAGCTGCGCGCCGCCCTCGGCGGCCGGGCCACCCACGCCATCTCCGGCGGCGCCCCGCTCGGCGAGCGCCTGGGCCACTTCTACCGGGGCATCGGCTTCACCGTCCTGGAGGGCTACGGCCTGACGGAGACCTGTGCGGCCACCGCCTTCAACACCTGCGACAAGGCGAAGATCGGTACGGTCGGCCAGCCGGTGCCCGGCGCCTCCGTCCGGATCGCCGAGGACGGCGAGGTCTTCTTCAAGGGCCCGCACGTCTTCACCGGCTACTGGAACAACCCGCAGGCCAGCGCGGACACCCTCAAGGACGGCTGGATCGCCACCGGCGACATCGGCTCGCTGGACTCCGAGGGCTACCTGACCATCACCGGCCGCAAGAAGGAGATCATCGTCACGGCCGGCGGCAAGAACGTCGCCCCGGCCGTGATCGAGGACCGGATCCGGGCGCACGCCCTGGTCGGCGAGGTCATGGTGGTCGGCGACCGCAAGCCCTTCGTCGCCTGCCTGATCACCGTCGACCCGGAGTTCTTCCCGAAGTGGAAGGAGCTCAAGGGCAAGCCCGCCGACGCCACCGTCGCCGACCTCGCCGCCGACCCGGACCTGCTGGCCGCCCTCCAGTCCGCGGTGGACGACGGCAACGCGGCCGTCTCGCACGCCGAGGCGGTCAAGAAGTTCCGCCTGCTGGACACCGAGTTCTCCGAGGAGAGCGGCCACCTGACGCCCTCGCTCAAGCTCAAGCGCAACGTCGTGCTGAAGGACTTCGCGGCCGACATCGAGGCCATCTACCAGAAGTAGCCGAACCCACGGGTGACGTGGACGGGCCCGCCTCCCCGGGGAG
>NZ_JBHVFE010000301.1:0-11097 GCF_042801945.1 Kitasatospora sp. NPDC057542 | reverse complement strand
GGGCCCGAGCCGGGCCGGCTCGGGCCCCGGTCACCGGCCCTGAGGGCGTTCCGGACGGCGGGCCGGGCGGAGGCCCGAGCACTGCGGCGGTGGCCTCATGAACCGGCCGGGGCTCCACCGTTCGGTCCCGAGGCCGCCTCCCGCCCGTCCGGTGTTCCCGGCCCGGCCTGTGTCCCTGGTTCGTCCTGCGTCCCCGGCCCGTCCTGCGTCCCCGGCCCGTCCTGCGTCCCCGGCCCGTCCGGTGTCTCCCGCCCGTTCTGCGTGTCCGGCCCGTTCTGCTCGTCCGCAGCCCCGGGCGCCCCGGCCAGCAGGACGTCCAGGAGCCGGACGGCGGCGGCCTTGTCCAGCGGGTCGTTCCCGTTGCCGCACTTGGGCGACTGGACGCAGGAGGGGCAGCCTCGTTCGCACTCGCAGGAGGCGATCGCCGTCCGGGTGGCCGTCAGCCACTGGACCGCCCGCTGGAAGCCGCGTTCGGCGAAGCCGGCCCCGCCCGGGTGGCCGTCGTACACGAACACGGTCGGCAGGCCGGTGTCGGGGTGCAGCGGGACGGAGACGCCGCCGATGTCCCACCGGTCGCAGGTGGCGAACAGCGGCAGCAGCCCGATCGAGGCGTGCTCGGCCGCGTGGGCTGCGCCGGGCAGCTGGTCGAGCGGGATGTCCGCGTCGAGCAGCTGGTCCTCGGTGACGGTCCACCAGACCGCGCGGGTGCGCAGCGTGCGGGGCGGCAGGTCGAGTTTGGTCTCGCCCATGATCTCCCCGGTGGAGATCCGCTTGCGGAGGTAGCCGACCACCTGGTTGACCACCTCCACCGAGCCGAAGCTGAGCCGGCCCTCGCCCCAGTCCACGGTGGTGTCGGTGTCGAGGACGGAGATGGAGGTGATGTCGCGGGCGGCTGTGGTGTACGGCGGGTCGGCCGGTTCGACCAGGGCGACGGAGCTGTCCAGGTCGAACTCCCGGACCAGGTAGGTGCGGCCCTGGTGCAGGTGGACGGCCCCGGTGTGGACGGTGGTGTGCGCGGCCGCGGCGTCCACCGTGCCGAGCAGTCGGCCGGTGTCGGCCTCGACGATCTGCACCGGGCTGCCGCCGCTGCCGCGCAGGTCCACCGCGTCGGCCGCGCGCTCGCGACGGGTCCAGTACCAGGAGCCGTCGCTGCGCCGGCGCAGCAGGCCGCGCCGCTCCAGGACCGGCAGCAGCGGCGCGGTGGACGGCCCGAACAGCTCCAGGTCGGCATCGGTGAGCGGGAGTTCGGCGGCGGCCGCGCACAGGTGCGGGGCGAGCACGTGCGGATTGTCGGGGTCGAGCACGGTGGCCTCGACGGGGGCCGCGAACAGCGCCTCCGGGTGGTGCACCAGGTAGGTGTCCAACGGGTCGTCCCGGGCGATCAGGACGGCCAGCGCGCCCTGGGCCTCCCGGCCCGCCCGGCCCGCCTGCTGCCAGAGCGAGGCCCGGGTGCCGGGATAGCCGGCCATCAGGACGGCGTCGAGGCCGGAGATGTCGACGCCGAGTTCGAGAGCGGAGGTGGAGGCGAGGCCGAGCAGTCGGCCGGTGTGCAAGTCGCGCTCCAGGGCCCGGCGTTCGTCGGCGAGGTAGCCGCCGCGGTAGGCGGCCACCCGTCCGGCGAGCGGGCGGCCGAGCTGGTCCTGGGCCTGGAGCGCGACGAGCTCGGCGGCGCGCCGGGAACGGACGAAGACGACGGTGCGGGTCTCCCGCTCGACCAGGTCGGTGAGCAGGTGCGCGGCCTCGGCGGTCGCGGTGCGGCGCACGGGCGCGCCGTGCTCGCCGATGTTCTCGGTCAGCGGCGGCTCCCAGAGGCCGAAGACCATCGGCCCGCGCGGCGAGGCGTCCTCGGTGACGGCCACGGCCGGCAGGCCGGTCAGCCGCCGGGCGGTCGCGGCCGGGTCGGCGGTGGTGGCGGAGGCCAGCAGGAAGGTGGGTGACGAACCGTACCGGGCGCAGACGCGGCGCAGCCGCCGCAGCACCTGGGCGACGTGCGAGCCGAACACTCCCCGGTAGCTGTGGCACTCGTCCACGACCACGTAGCGCAGCGCCTTGAGGAAGGAGGACCAGCGGGCGTGGCCGGGCAGGATGCCCCGGTGCAGCATGTCCGGGTTGGTGAGCACGTAGGAGGCGTACTGGCGGACCCACTCGCGCTCCTCGGGCGGGGTGTCGCCGTCGTACAGGGCGGCGCGGACCCTCGGTGGGGCGAGCTCGGCGGCCCGGCGGCGCTGGTCGGCGGCGAGCGCCTTGGTCGGGGCCAGGTAGAGCGCGGTGGCGCCGCGGCCGTTGCGGGCCTCGGTGCCGTCCAGCAGGTCGCTGAGCACCGGGGCCAGATAGCCCAGCGACTTGCCCGAGGCGGTGCCTGTGGCGATCACCACAGTCTGGCCGCTTTTGGCCAGATTCATCGCTTCTGCCTGGTGCGCCCACGGCTGTTCCACCCCGACGGCGCGCGCAGCGGCCACGACCTCCGGACGGATCGAGTCGGGCCACGGTGAATAACGCGCGGCTCGGGCGGGAAGGTGCTCCGTATGGGTGAGCCGGTCGGACCGCCCTCGGCCGGTGGCCAGGGTCGTGAGCAGTGCCTCGGGCGGGCTGTGTCGGGGCGGCATGGGGACCCAGTGTGTCACCGGCGTGACGGAGAATCGTCGTAAGCCATCGTGCGGGCATGGTCGCAGGTGGTTGAATGTGGCCGTGACGGCCGAATGGCCGTGGGTCGCAGCGCTGAGGCTTGCCACGCGTTGGCTGGGCGCGCCCGGGGCTCGCGACCATGCGGTGGCGGCCGTCCGGCCGAGGATCGCACATGACGTAGCAAGGCAAGGTGCTGGAGGTTCCGTGGACCTGTCCCTGTCGACCCGTTCAGTCGGCGATCGTACGGTCGTCGAGGTTGGCGGCGAGATCGATGTGTACACCGCCCCGAAGCTGCGGGAGCAGCTGGTCGAGCTCGTCAACGACGGCAAGTACCACCTCGTCGTCGACATGGAGGGCGTTGACTTCCTCGACTCGACCGGCCTCGGTGTGCTGGTGGGCGGTCTGAAGCGGGTGCGCGCTCACGAGGGCTCGCTGCGCCTCGTCTGCAACCAGGAGCGCATCCTGAAGATCTTCCGCATCACCGGCCTGACCAAGGTCTTCCCGATTCACACCTCGGTGGACGACGCGGTCAACGCGACCGACTGACGCGGCCGGGCCGGCCCGTGCGGTCGGCCCCGCCCGTTCCTCGCGTCCGGGTGCCCGGGCCCGTGTGGCCTGGAGCGTCCTCGGGCGCCTCTGGGCCGGTTCTGCCGGCCCGCAGGGGCCGGACCTCCGGCCCCTGTCGGAGCACCCCGAGGGGGAGAGATGGCAACCGTCGAACTTCGATTCAGCGCGCTTCCCGAGCACGTGCGGACGGCCCGACTGGTCGCCGCGGCCGTCGCCAGACGGGCCGGGGTCGACGAGTCGGTGCTCGACGAGGTACGACTCGCGGTCGGCGAGGCGTGCTCCCGCGCAGTCGGCCTGCACCAGCGTGGCGGCATCGGCGGCACGGTCCGGGTCGCGCTGACCGATCAGGAGAAGCGTTTCCTCATTGAGGTCGAGGACGAGGCCGGCCCCGCCGCCGCCCCGGCCTCCGGCGCCGCGGAGGGCGGCGAGCCGGACGAGGACACCCTGGGCCTCGCCGTGATCACCGGCCTGGTCGAGGACCTGGAGGTCACCAACGGCACGGACGGTGGCCTGATCCGGATGAGCTGGCCGGTTTCGATCGCCTCCATCGCGGTCTGAGGCGTCTCTTCCGCGTTTGCGTACGCACCGTTTGCGTACGCGCCCGGAGGGCTGGCGTCCAGCCCCTGGTCGTGCGTTGACAGCATGTTGATCCCGGCGGTCCGCTGCTCCGGCACGACCGGGTCCGATCATCGATCGGGCCTCGTCGCGGAAGAGGACGGACAAGCGGAACCGCGTCCTGTGGCCGGTCGGGCAGATCACCGCCACCTCAACGGCCACCCCCACCACCGAAACGCTCCGGGCGGAGCCGCCGATCAGCTCGTCGGCCGGCACCCGGGGCGAGGAGGTCTGCTTCGGCACGCCCGTCGGCGTGCCACGCGGGGACGGGGCCCGGCAGGTCGTGGAACCGGGCACGGTCGCCTTCTGGACCGACGGCGACAGCCTCGTGCTGCCGTACGGTCCGACGCCGACCTCGTACAACGGCGAGTGCCGGCCGGCCAGTCCCTGCAACGTCCTGGGCGCGGTTGAACGGTGATGCCCGAGTGTTGCGGACGGTCCACGCCGGGACGGACACCGAAGGGGCGAACGGCAGGGCGGGCAGCGGGGCGGGGAACCGGGAAGCAGGGGACGGACACCGGCCGTGTAGGTTCGACGACCGATGACGACCGAAACCGAAAGGCTTCTCCCGGTGAACAAGCGACTGCTGGCCGTACCCGCCCTCGGCGTGCTGCTCGCGTTCGGCGCCGTCGGCTGCGGCGGCGACGACAACAGCAAGCAGCTGGAGTCCTGGGCGTCGAACGTCTGTGGCGCGGCCAAGGACCCGATCGCCCAGGCGCAGACCGCGCTCGCCGACACCGGCCAGGTGAAGACCGGCGAGGTCCCGGCCGACCTCCAGAAGCGGCTTTCCACGGACATCGGGCGGCTGGCCAAGACCAACCAGGACATAGCGGCCGCCATCGACGCGGCCGGTGCGCCCAAGGTGAAGGACGGTGCGGCCCTCCAGAAGGACACCGTCGACGAGCTGAAGAAGGCGGCCGACGGCTACGTGGAGGTCCAGAAGAAGCTGGACGCGCTGCCCAACAACGACCAGGCCAAGTTCGCGGACGGGCTGCGCAGCGTGGCCGACCAGGTGCAGCAGCTGGCCTCGCTCTCCACCCAGGCGCAGAGCAAGCTCCAGCGCGGTGACCTCGGCGCGGCGATGGCCAAGCAGGAGGGCTGCAAGCCGTCCCCGACCACCGCCCCGACCACCGCCCCGACCGGCGGTGCGACCGGTGGTGCGGGAGCCGGCGCGAGTGGCACTCCGGCCCCGGGCGGCGCGGGCACGACCCCGGCCCCTGGTGCCACCGACACCGCGAGCGCCCCGGCCACGCCCCCGGTGCCCGGTGCGACCGACGGAGCGAGTCCGGCCGCCGCCGGCGCGACCACCGCTCCGGCCGCCCCGCCCACCACCCCGGCGAACCCCGCCCCCAGCGCGAGCTGAGCCCGGGCGGACCGAACGATCCGACGCGCCCGTCCAGGACACCGGCCGGGGCCGGTGATGGGCGGCACGTCGGCCCAACGGACGGCGCGGCTCCGCGTGCCCTCGCGGAGCCGCCGCCCCGAAGCCCGTACGCCGGGAGCCGGCGCCCCGGGGCCGCTGTCGAACGTCTCGGCGGCCCCGGCAGGGCGGCGCGCGGCGGCTTCCGGGGGCGCGCGGAGTGGTGCGGGCTTCCGTCCGATGGGCGCGGGGCGCAGCGGCGGCCGCGGGGTGGGCGGCGGGGGACAATGGCGGGGTGATCAGTAGCCCCGTTCTCGACCCGACCCGCCTCGCCAAGTTCCGCGAGGCGCTGCTCGACGCCTCGTTCACCGCCGACGGGTGCCTGGACCTGCTCGGGCCCACCGGCTATTCGGCGTTGGCCCGCAGCGAGGCGGTCCCGGCGCTGCGGGCGACCCGCGGTGGCAGTCCGCTGGAGACGCTGGTACGGCTGTTCCTGCTCCAGCAGCCGGTCCCGTACCGGGCGGCCGCCGCCGCGCTGCCGGTGGAGGACTGCCTGGCGGACGGCTGGCTGCGCCCCGACGGCGATCTGGTGCGCGCCACCGTCGACGTCCGGCCGTACGCCAACGAGGTGGCCGGGATGCCCAGTTCGGACGCCTGGGTGGTCTCCGACCTGGGCTGTGCCGTGGGCGGCGCGGGCGGCATCGGTTCCGGTGAGACCGCGCACGGGGTGGCTCGCAAGGACCTGGTGCTCGGGGTCGGCGGCGCCTCCACCACGCTGGCCAACATCACCGTGCGCCGCCCCGTCCGGGCCGCGCTGGACCTCGGTTCGGGCTCCGGCGTGCAGGCGCTGCACGCTGCCCGGCACGCCGGGACCGTCACCGCCACCGACCTCAACGCGCGCGCGCTGCGCTTCACCGAGCTGACCCTGGCGCTGTCGGGCTTCGACAACACCGAGGTGTCCGCCGGAAGCCTCTTCGAGCCGGTCGGGGAGCGGAAGTTCGACCTGATCGTCTCCAACCCGCCGTTCGTCATCTCGCCGGTCGGCCGGTTCACCTACCGTGACGGCGGCATGGCCGGCGACGACCTGTGCCGCAACCTGGTCCGCTCGGCCGCCGACCACCTGGAGCCCGGCGGCTACTGCCAGCTGCTCGCCAACTGGCAGCACATCAAGGGCGAGGACTGGCACGAGCGGCTGGCCGGCTGGGTCGCGGGCACCGGCCTGGACGCCTGGATCGTCCAGCGCGAGGTCCAGGACGTGGCCCAGTACGCCGAGTTGTGGCTGCGTGACGGTGGTGACCACCGCGGGCCCGGCGGCGACTACCAGGCCCGGTACGGCGAGTGGCTGGACGCCTTCGAGGCGGGCCGGGTCGAGGGCATCGGCATGGGCTGGATCACCCTGCGGGCGAGCGGCGCCGAGCGCCCGACCGTCCGGGTGGAGGAGTGGCCGCACCCGGTGGAGCAGCCGCTCGGCCCGCACATCGAGGCCTGGTTCGACCGGCAGGACTTCCTCCGCTCGCACGACGACGCGGGCCTGCTCGCGGCCCGCTACGTGCTGGCCGACGAGGTGGTCCAGGAACAGGTCGGCGCGCCGGGCGCGGAGGACCCGGAGCACGTGATCCTGCGTCACAACCGCGGCATGCGGCGGGCCACCAAGGTCGACACCGTGGGTGCCGGTTTCGTCGGGGTCTGCGACGGGACGCTGTCGGCGGGCGAGATCGTGGACGCCATCGCGCAGCTGCTGGGCGAGGACCGGGTGGTCCTGCGGGACCGGGTGCCGGAGTCGCTGCGCCTGCTGACCGAGCAGGGGTTCATCGACCCGGTCCGCTGAGACCGCCCCCCTGAGACCGCACCCGCTGAGGCCGCACCCCCTGAGGCCCCACCCCCTGAGGCCGCACCTGCTGAGACCGGACCCACCGGGACCCGCACCCCGCTGAGGCCGGGTCCGCCGAGACCCCGTCCTGCCGGTGTCCGGGCCCGGTTCACCCGCCCGTACCGCCTGGTTCGTCCGGTCGCCGTCGGACGGCTGTCTCCCGTTGGTCCTCCGCTGTGAAGCTCTGTCCACAGGCTGTGGACAGAGCTGGGGAGCCGGGGGCCAGGGGTGGACACGACGACGGCGATGGTGGGCGGGTCGGTGCTCGCCCTCTTCGGTGGCGTGCTGCTGCTCTGGTGCGCCGCCGAAGTGAGCCTGCGCCTGCGGGTGCGCCGCCGGGGGGTGTCGGCGGTGGCCACCGTGATGGCCGAGGACGACGTGCACGGCCAGCTGGACAGCGCACCGCTGCTCTCCTTCTCGGTGCCGCCGTCGGTCGGCGGCCCCGGCGCGTGCGGGATCGCGGGGCTCGTGATCGCCCGTCCGCGTGGGCACACCCCGCTGCGCCGTCCGGACCGCTTCGCGCCCGGCGCCTCGGTGCGGATCTTCTACGACCCGCAGCGCCCGGGCCGGGTGGTGCTGGCGGCCGGGGAGGCGGGCCGGTCCGCCGTCGTCGACCTGCTGTGGAGCGCCCTGGGCGTGGGCTGTCTGGCGGTCGGCACCGGGCTCGTGGCCGCGGCCGGCGGCTGAGCCCCGCAACCCCCGAGCGATCCGCGGAGTCCCACGAGCGCCCCGCGGCCACCCATGAACGAGCACCCCCGCGGCCGCCTCCGAACCAGCACCCCGCGGCCGCCCGCGAACCAGTGCCCTCGGCGCCCCGCGAACCAGCGCCCCCCGCGGCGAGAGCGCCGCCCCGCGCCCGCCCGTCGATTTTGCGTTGACAGATCTTGAAATCCGTCATTCCATCCTCCGGAACCTGCCGAAGGCCCCCTCCGCGGGGCGCGAACCTCCGTCATCGGGTTACCGTTCGAGTGGCGTCGGTGAGCCCGGAAAGTGAAAACGCGGGATCCGTCCGTTTGACAAGGGTGGCCGGGGTACGGTCACACTCCGCTGGTGGGGGTGTCGTGCCGCGGCAGCCCCGGGACGGTGGAGGGGTCGGGCGGAGCGCAGCCCGTGCTGCCGGCGCCGACCAGCCACATAAGGACCGGGAGAGAAGAGCGAAGGTGTCCCCGAGCAGCGAGACCGCGCACGGACAGCGACTCGTCATTGTCGAGTCGCCGGCCAAGGCGAAGACGATCAAGGGCTACCTGGGCCCCGGCTACATCGTCGAGGCGAGCGTCGGGCACATCCGCGACCTGCCCAGCACCGCGGCCGAGGTGCCGGAGAAGTACACCGGCGAGGTGCGCCGTCTCGGGGTGGACGTCGACCACGACTTCGCGCCCATCTACGTGGTCAACGCGGACAAGAAGTCCCAGGTCAGCAAGTTGAAGTCGCTGCTCGCGGAGTCCGACGAGCTCTTCCTCGCCACCGATGAGGACCGCGAGGGCGAGGCCATCGCGTGGCACCTCCAGCAGGTGCTCAAGCCCAAGGTGCCGGTGCACCGCATGGTGTTCCACGAGATCACCAAGTCGGCGATCCAGGAGGCCGTGGCCAACCCGCGCGAGCTCAACCAGCGCCTGGTCGACGCCCAGGAGACCCGCCGCATCCTCGACCGGCTGTACGGCTTCGAGGTCTCGCCGGTGCTGTGGAAGAAGGTCATGCCGAAGCTCTCGGCGGGCCGCGTGCAGTCCGTCGCCACCCGCCTGGTGGTCGAGCGCGAGCGCGAGCGGATGGCCTTCCGCACCGCCTCGTACTGGGACCTGGTCGGCACCTTCGGCACCGGCCGCATCCCGGTCGACGCCGCCAACCCGGAGACCTTCGGCGCCCGGCTGGCCGCCGTCGACGGCAAGCGGATCGCCAGCGGCCGCGACTTCGGCCAGGACGGCCGGCTGAAGGCCGCCAGCGCGAACACCCTGCACCTGGACGAGCAGGCGGCCCGTCAGCTGGCCGCCGCCCTGGAGCAGACGGCGTTCGGCGTCCGCAGCGTCGAGTCCAAGCCCTACCGCCGCTCGCCGTACGCGCCGTTCCGCACCACCACGCTCCAGCAGGAGGCCAGCCGCAAGCTGGGCTTCGGCGCCAAGCGGACCATGCAGGTGGCCCAGAAGCTGTACGAGAACGGCTTCATCACCTATATGCGTACCGACTCCACCACGCTGTCGGACACCGCGATCTCCGCCGCCCGGGCCCAGGTCACCCAGCTGTACGGCGCCGACTACCTGCCGGACGCCCCGCGCACCTACGCCAGCAAGGTCAAGAACGCGCAGGAGGCGCACGAGGCCGTCCGCCCGTCCGGCGACCGTTTCCGCACGCCCGCCGAGACCGGCCTGACCGGCGACGACTTCAAGCTGTACGAGCTGATCTGGATGCGCACCGTCGCCTCCCAGATGAAGGACGCGGTCGGCCAGTCCGTCACCGTCCGGGTCGGCGGCACCTCCGCCGACGGCCGGGACGTCGAGTTCTCCGCCTCCGGAAAGATCATCACCTTCCACGGCTTCCTCAAGGCCTACGTCGAGGGTGCCGACGACCCGAACGCCGAGCTCGACGACCGCGAGCGCCGGCTGCCGCAGGTCGCCCAGGGCGACCCGCTGGCCGCCGAGCGGATCACCCCGGAGGGCCACGCCACCAAGCCGCCGGCCCGCTACACCGAGGCCTCGCTGGTCAAGGAGCTGGAGGACCGGGAGATCGGCCGTCCCTCCACCTACGCGTCGATCATCGACACGATCATCCAGCGCCGGTACGTCTTCAAGAAGGGGACGGCGCTCGTCCCGTCCTTCCTCTCCTTCGCCGTGGTCAACCTGCTGGAGAAGCACTTCGGCCGGCTGGTCGACTACGACTTCACCGCCAAGATGGAGGACGACCTCGACCGGATCGCCGCCGGTGAGGCGAAGTCCGTGCCGTGGCTGAAGCGCTTCTACTTCGGTGAGGGCGACGGCCACGCCGCGGGCGGCGCCGCCGAGGCCGGCAACGGCGACGGCGACCACCTGGGCGGCCTGAAGGAGCTGGTCACCGACCTCGGCGCGATCGACGCCCGGGAGATCAGCTCGTTCAAGGTCAGCGACGACATCACCCTTCGGGTCGGCCGCTACGGCCCGTACGTCGAGCGCGCCTCGGCCGTCGAGGGCGAGCCCGGCCAGCGCGCCGACATCCCGGACGAGCTGCCGCCGGACGAGCTCACCGTCGAGCTGGCCGAGGAGCTGCTGGCCAAGCCCAGCGGCGACTTCGAGCTCGGCCCGGACCCGGTCAGCGGCAACATGCTGGTCGCCAAGGACGGCCGCTACGGCCCGTACGTGACCGAGATCCTGCCCGAGGGCACGCCGAAGACCGGCAAGAACGCGGTCAAGCCGCGCACCGCCTCGCTGTTCAAGACCATGTCGCTGGACACCGTCACGCTGGAGGACGCGTTGCGGCTGCTCTCGCTGCCGCGGGTGGTCGGCACCGACGCCGAGGGCGCGGAGATCACCGCGCAGAACGGCCGCTACGGCCCGTACCTCAAGCGCGGCACCGACTCCCGCTCGCTGACCAGCGAGGACCAGCTCTTCACGATCACCCTCGACGAGGCGCTGGCGATCTACGCCCAGCCCAAGCAGCGCGGCCGGGCCGCCGCCGCCCCGCCGCTCAAGGAGCTGGGCAACGACCCGGTCAGCGAGCGCCCGGTGGTGGTCAAGGACGGCCGCTTCGGCCCGTACGTGACCGACGGCGAGACCAACGCCACGCTCCGCAAGGACGACGACGTCGAGACCATCACGCCGGAGCGCGCGTACGAGCTGCTCGCCGAGAAGCGGGCGCGCGGACCGGTGAAGAAGGCGGCGAAGAAGGCCCCGGCGAAGAAGGCCGCGGCCAAGAAGACGACCACGGCCAAGACCGCTGCGACCAAGACCGCAGCCGCGAAGAAGACCGCCGCCAAGAAGACCACCACCAAGACGGCGGCGGCGAAGAAGACGGCGGCCAAGAAGACGACCACGGCCAAGACCGCGGCCGGCAAGGCCGCGGCCACCGAAGAGGGCTGATCCCAGGTCCCTGTCTC
>NZ_JBHVFE010000300.1:0-11126 GCF_042801945.1 Kitasatospora sp. NPDC057542 | reverse complement strand
CGCCGGGCCCGGTCGGCCGGGCCCGGCGGGCCTCTGGTCGCTCATGCGGACTCGGGCAGCCGGATCGGCATCAGGACGGAGAAGGTGCCCGCCCGGCCGGGGGTGCGGACGGCCAGCGGGGCGATCGGGCCGCCGAGTTCGAGGAGCAGCTGTTCGGGCCGCCCGGCGTCGAGGGCGTCGAGCAGGAAGTCCCGGTTGACGGCCAGCCGGTAGCCCTCGGGGGCCGGGTCGTCGGCGACCGTCAGGAGGCCGTCCCCGGTCACGGTCAGGACGGTGACCTCGCAGTCGGCGCCGTCCGGGCCGGAGGGCAGGGTGCGGGTGGTGCCGCTCTCCACTGCGGCGCGCAGTTCGGCGGCGGGCAGGGTGATCCGGTGCTCCGGTTCGAGCCGGGTGACGGCCCGGTGGTCGGGGTAGTCGACGTCCGGGGCGGCGCCCTCGATCCGGTGCTCCCCGGCCTCGGCCCGGACCAGTCCGCCGCCGAGGGTGAGTGCCACCTCTGCCGCCCCCGCGCCGAGCAGCGCGCGCAGCGCGTCCACCAGCGCGGTCGGGACGACCGTGCCGGCCACCGGCCGCTCGGGCGTGTCGCCGGCGGCGGGCACCTCGGCGAGGGCCATCCGGTAGCGGTCGGTGGCGACCAGGCGCAGTACCGGTCCGTCCGGCTCGAAGAGCACGCCGGCGAGCGAGGGCAGCTCCGGGTCCGCGCAGACCGCGAAGCGGACCGCGTCCAGGGCGGCCGCGAGGTCCTCGGCCGGGACGGTGAGCCGGAGTCCGGCAGGGGTGGTGGTCATCGGCTGCTCCCTCTGGTCGATCATCGTGTGGATCAGGGAGAGCTCGCGGCGGGCGTCGGCGAGGCCGTCCTCCAGCCGGCGCAGGTGCGCATCGAGCACCTGCCGGGCCTCGCCGCTGCCGGGTGCGGCACCGAGCACGGCCCGGATGCCTGCCAGCGGCAGGCCGACCCGGCGCAGCCGGGCCAGCAGCCGGGCGTCGGCGAGCTGGACCGGCCGGTACCAGCGGTAGCCGGTCTGCGGGTCGACCCAGGCGGGGGTGAGCACCTCGGCGCCGTCGTAGTAGCGCAGGGTGCCGACGCCCAGACCGCTGGCGCGGGCCAGTTCGCCGATGCTGTGCAGCTCGCTCTCCATGCCGGTGACTCTGCGGGCTCGACCTGGTCGAGGGTCAAGCCGGGTCGGCGAGGTGGGCCAGCTTGTGCGGGTTGCGGACAGCGCGGATCTCGGAGATCCGCACGGTGCCGTCGGGCTGCTCGGCGAAGTCGAACACCGAGACGGAGTCGACCGCTCCGTCCACGGTGATCAGCACGCCGGGCTCGCCGTTGACCAGGACCGGACGAGCACCGGCCCCCTCGCCGAGTCGGCGGAGCACCCCGAGGACGAAGCGGGCGACGTTCTCGGCGCCGGTGACCGGCCGCAGCGCGGCGCGGATCACCCCGCCGCCGTCCGTCCATCCGGTGACGTCGGGCGCGAGCAGTTCCAGCATCCGGTTGAGGTCGCCGCCGACGCAGGCCGCCAGGAACTCGTCGGTGGCCCGGCGGCGCAGCTCGGGCGGAGCGTCGTAGCGCGGCCGGCGGGCGCGCACGTGCGCCCGGGCCCGGCTGCCGACCTGGCGGCAGGCGGCCTCGGTGCGGTCCAGGGCCTCGGCGATCTCCCGGTAGGAGAAGCCGAAGGCCTCCTTGAGCACGAACACCGCCCGCTCCAACGGCGACAGGCTCTCCAGCACCACCAGCAGGGCGACCGAGACGGTCTCGGCCCGCTCGACGCCGTCGGTCGCGTCCGGCTCGGTGACCAGCGGCTCGGGCAGCCAGGGGCCGACGTAGGACTCGCGGCGGACGGCGGCCGAGTCCAGCTTGTTGAGCGCGAGGTTGGTGACCGTACGGGCCAGGAAGCCGCCGGGGCCGGCGACCGGGCCGGTGACGCCGCTCCAGCGCAGCCAGGTGTCCTGGACCAGGTCCTCGGCGTCGGCGACGCTGCCGAGCATCCGGTAGGCGATGCCGAAGACCATCCGCCGGTGCTGCTCGAAGTCGGCCAGCCTGGGGTCGGTCGGTCGGGTGTCGTCGGCCTGCGCGGCCCCGCTGGTCGGCCCGGTCCCGTGGGTGTCGGTCACCCGCGCGACGCTACCGCACGGTAGCCACCGCGCTCAGCTCCGGAAGGCCTCGTAGGCGGGGGCGAGCACGGCGGCGAGGTCGCGGCCGTGCACGGTGATGCCGGAGCGTCCGAGGCGGCGCAGCGAGGGCTCGTCCGGGCCGTCCTCCTCGGGCGGGGCGGGGTGCAGGGTGAAGTCGCCGCGCCAGTAGGCGGCGACGTTGACCACGGGCGGCTTCGGTTCGTCGGTCAGCGGTTTCGGTTCACCGGTCATGCGTCCTCCTCGGCCACGGCGTCCTCCCGGGTGAGGGCGACCAGTTCGCGCAGCGCCTCGACCGGCAGGTCGGTGAGCCAGCGCTCACCCTCGCCCACCACCGTCCGGGCCAACGAGCGTTTGGCGGCGAGGAGTTCGTCGATCCTCTCCTCGACGGTGCCGACGCAGACCAGCCGGCGGACCTGGACGTCCCGGCGCTGGCCGATCCGGAAGGCGCGGTCGGTGGCCTGCTCCTCGACCGCCGGGTTCCACCAGCGGTCCAGGTGGATCACCTGGTTGGCGGCGGTCAGGTTGAGGCCGGTGCCGCCGGCCCGCAGCGAGAGCAGGAACACCCGTGGCCCGTCCGGGGACTGGAAGCGTTCGACCAGTTCCTCGCGGCGCGCCCGGGGCAGGCCGCCGTGCAGGTGGAGCACCTCCTCGCCGAGCCGGCGCTCCAGGTACGGTCGGAGCATCGTGCCGAACTCGGCGTACTGGGTGAAGACCAGCGTCCGGTCACCCTCGGCCAGCGCCTCCTCCAGCAGTTCGGCCAGCCGGGCGACCTTCCCCGAACGCCCGCCCACCGCCGAGCCGTCGTGCAGCAGTTGGGCCGGGTGGTTGCAGACCTGCTTGAGCTTGCCGATCGCGGCCAGCACCGTGCCGCGCCGCTCCACGCCCCGGATGCCCTCGACCCGCCGCAGGAGGTCGGCGACCACGGCCTGGTAGAGGCCGGCCTGCTCGGCGGTGAGGTTGCACCAGACGGTCATCTCCTGCTTGGCGGGCAGCTCGGCCGCCACCGCCGGGTCGGACTTGACCCGGCGGAGCACGAACGGCGCGGTGCGGCGCCGGAGTTCGGCGGTGCGCTCGGGGCTTCGGTGCAGCTCGACCGGGATCGCGTAGCGTTCCTTGAAGCGCTCGGCCGGCCCGAGCAGGCCGGGGTTGGCGAAGTCCAGGACGGCGTGCAGTTCGGCGAGCCGGTTCTCCACCGGGGTGCCGGTGAGCGCGATCCGGTGCCGGGAGACGGGCAGCGCGCGGATCGCCCGGGACTGCGCGGTGCCGGTGTTCTTGATGTGCTGGGCCTCGTCGGCGACCACCCGGCGCCAGCGGATCGCGCGCAGGGCGGCGAGGTCCCGCTGGACCAGCCCGTAGGTGGTGATGACCAGGTCCACGCCCCTTACCGCTGCAGCGAGTTGCTCCGCGCCGAGGCGGCCGGCTCCGTGGTGGACGTACCGCCGCAGGCCGGGGGCGAAGCGCTCGGCCTCGCGCTGCCAGTTGCCGACCAGGGACATCGGGCAGACCAGCAGGGTGGGGCCGGTGGCGCCCTCGGAGCGTTCGGAACCCTTCTCGGGCCCCTCCTCGGAGATCTTCTCAGCGCCCTTCGCGGAGCTCTCCTCGGCGGCCTTCTCGGAGGCGAGCAGGGCGAGGGTCTGGACGGTCTTGCCGAGGCCCATGTCATCGGCCAGCACGGCGCCGAGGCCGAGCCCGGACATGGTCCGCAGCCAGGCCAGTCCGCGCTCCTGGTACGGGCGCAGCACGGCCCGGAAGTCCGGCGGCAGTTCCGGTGCCGGGGCGGCGCCGGACTGCCCGGCGAGCAGCTCGCCGAGCGGACCGTCCGCGCGCACCGAGGTGACCGGCAGCCCGGCGACCGTCGCCTCCGGGTCGAGGGCGAGCCGCAGCAGCTCGGTGGCGGCGAGCACGCCGTCGCGCCGGTCGGCGAGGAAGGCGAGCGCGGCGGCGATCTGCGCCGGGTCGGCCTCCAGCCAGGTGCCGCGCACCCGGACCAACTCCTGCTTGGCAGAGGCGAGTTCGGCCAGCTCCTGCTCGGTGAGCGGATCCCCCTCCGGGCCGAGCGCGGCCTGCCAGCGGAAGGCGACCACGGCATCCCGGTCCACCTGGCTGGTGACCGCGAGCGAGCCGGGCGCGGGCGGGGTGGTGGCGCGCAGGGCGAGCCCGAGCCGGGGACGGCGGCGCCACCAGGCGGGCAGCAGCACCCCGAAGCCGCCCTCGGCGAGGGCGGGCGCGGCGGTGCGCAGGAAGTCCAGTGCGCCGGCCCGGTCCAGCGGCAGGACGGACGGGCGGGAGCGGTGGCGCAGCCCGTCCAGGGCGGGCCACCGGTGGGCGGCGCGGGCGAGTTCGGCGACCAGGACGTCGACCGGGTCGTCGGCCTTGCGGGCGAGCGCGGCATGGGCGGCGCCGCCCTCGTGCAGGTCGGCGGCGCGGACCAGCAGGGAGGGCTCGTCCACGGCCTGGAGCAGGAACTCCAGCTGCCAGGCGTCGTCGGAGGGGCGCCCCTGCGGGTCGTCCGGGTCGGGGCCGAGCGGCTCGACCAGACGGAAGCAGAGCCGCAGCGCCGGGTCGACGGGCTCGGCGGCGGCGTACCAGGCGCCGAGCCGGCGGCGCAGTTCGGCGACCTCCTCGGGCGGGGCGCCGTCGATCCCGCCGTCGGGGGTGCCGAGGGCGTGCAGCCAGCGCTCGGCGACGGTCCCGGCCTCTCCGGGCGGCGGGAAGGGGGTGTCCGCCAGTGCGGCACGGGCCTCGGCGTCCACCAGCGCGCCCAGGGCGGCGCCCAGCAGCGCTTCGCCGCTGCCGGGCCCGTGCGGCCACTCCCCCAGCAGGACGGGTGGGCAGCCGGCGGCCAGGGCGGCGGCCTCGCGGCGCCCGGCCGGGGTGAGGTCGGGCCGCCACCGGGCCTGCGGGCGGCCCTCGGCGGCATGGGCCCCTCCTGTCCGAGGGCGGGCGGGGAGCGAGGGCAGCGGCAGCACCCGGCCCCGGCCGACCGTTCGCCAGGCGAGGTCGTGCACCCCGGTGAGCCAGCGCAACGAGGGGCCGTGGACCACCTCGACCCGCCCGGCGCCGGGCAGGTCGGAACCGGTGACGGCCCAGACCGGGTCGAAGACCTCGCCGAGCAGCTGGGCGGCGGCCCCTGCGTCGAAGAGCAGCGCCGGTACCCGCCAGGGGGTGAGGACCGCACCGCCGCGCGGCGGGGTGACCGACAGGTCGGGCGAGGGCGCGGGGAGGGTGCCGACGGTGGGCAGCAGCAGGGTGGCCCAGCGCTCGGGAGCCTGCCCGGCGAGCCAGCCGAGGCCCGGGCCGATGCCGCCGAGCACGGCGGCCAACTCGCCAGCCGGGCAGGCGTAGGGGTGGGCGCGCGGGGTGGGCCGGCCGGGGCGCGGTTCAGTGACGGCGGAGTGGGCGCGGGCGTCCTCGGCCCAGAGCGCCAGCTGCCCGTCCGCCCGCCAGAGCGCGTGCAGGACGAACATCGGGGGCCTTCCGGGCGGGGTGGGACCGTCCTTCGCAGCCTAACCGGGAGGGCCGACAGGGCCGGTCCGCTGGGCCGTTCGAGGGAAGCCCGAAAGTTCTGGTTGAAAGTTGAACGAAGTTGCCCTACGCTGGAGCCAACAAGTTGAAGCCTAAACAAATGGCTTCGGACCAAGGAGGAAGCCATGGGCCTGTTCAACCGCACCAAGACCGTCACCGCCCCCACCGCGACCGCCGTCCGGACCCCGGCCGGCCCGGACCTCGCCCACCTGACCGGCGACTGGACGATCGACAACACCCACAGCGAGATCGGCTTCTCGGTCCGCCACGCGATGGTCACCAACGTCAAGGGCCGCTTCACCGAGTACGACGGCAAGCTGCACCTGGACGGGACCCACCCGGGCGACTCCTCGGCGGAGCTGGTGATCAAGGTCGGGAGCATCGACACCAACCAGGCCCAGCGCGACGAGCACCTGCGCACCGGCGACTTCTTCGCCGTCGAGACCCACCCGGAGATCCACTTCCGCAGCACCTCCGCCCAGCTGCTGGGCGGCGACTCGTACCGGATGACCGGCGACCTCACCATCAAGGGCACCACCCGCCCGGTCGTGCTGGACCTGGAGTACACCGGCAGCGCCACCGACGCGTACGGCGCCCAGCGGGTCGGCTTCGAGGGCAAGGCCGTCGTCGACCGCACCGAGTTCGGCCTGACCTACAACGCGGCGCTGGAGACCGGCGGCGTGCTGATCGGCGAGAAGGTCAAGCTCAGCTTCGACATCTCCGCCGTCAAGGCGGCCTGAGCCGGGCGATCCGGCCCCCACGAGCACCGCCCCTGCCCGTCCCCCCGGGGCAGGGGCGGTTCCGTCCGTCCTGCGGCTGCTTCGCCCACCCCGGCGGCAGTTTCGCCCACCCTGCGGCAGCGGTTTCGCCTACCCCGGCGGCAGCAGCGCCGCGTCCGCCGCGGGCAGCCAGCTGCCCGGCGGGCGGCGCAGCCAGCCTTCGGCCGCGCCGAGCGCGCCCGCCGCCGTGGCCAGTGCCCGCAACCCCGGGTGACGCTCACCGGGCCGGTGCACCAGGCTGACCAGACTCAGCGGCACCGGCTCCACCAGCGGCACGTTCACCGTCCCCGGGATCCGCGGGCCGCCGACCGTGGTCAGCATCGGATCACCGTGCCGGGCGAGGTAGCGGGCGGTCTCGTCCACGCCCACCGGCGGCACGTACGGCGCGGCCGCCGCCAAGCCGTGCTCGCACACCAGCCGGGTGCCGAGATCGGCCCACTCGGTGGTGGCCGGGTTGCCCGCGCAGACGTCGACGGGGTGCCCGGCCAGGTCGGCCATCCGCAGCACCGGGCGGCCCGCCAGCGGATGCGTGTCCGCCATCATCACCGAGATCCGCTCCAACCGCACCGGCAACTGGACGAGTTGACCGCGCACCGGGGCGGGGAGCCCGGCGAAGCGGCCGAAGGAGGCGTCCAGGCGGTGGGCCAGCAGTTCGGCGGCGGCCGCGGCCAGTCCGCCGTGGAAGCGGGCCAGCAGCTCACCCTCCGGCCAGGCGGCGCGGGCCTGTTCGAGCACCCGGTCGGCGGTGAGGTCCGGGCCGGTGACGTCGCTGTTGAGGTCGAGCAGCAACGGCCGGGCGGCGGCCCCGGTCAGCGCTCCGGCGAGGATCTCGTCGTGCAGGGCGAGGAACCGGCGGGCCCGGGGCAGCAGCAGCCGCCCGGCCGGGGTGAGTTCGACGCTGCGGGTGGTGCGGGTGAACAGCGCGTCGCCGAGCAGCCCCTCCAGGGTCCGGACGTCCCGGCTGAGCGCCTGCTGGGCGATGTGCAACCGCTCGGCGGCCCGGCCGAAGTGCAGGGTCTCGGCGGTCGCGACGAAGCCGCGGAGCAGACGGGGGTGCAGGTCACGGGGCATGCGCGGCAGATTAACAACAGTGCGTTGTGAGTACGGCGAAACAGGTGTTGGACGGCCGCCCGTCGCCGGCGCCAGGCTGTGGGCATCCCCCTTCCCCCTGCTCACAGGAGCCCGATGCCCTCGCGCGCCTCCCTCGCCTCCTACCGACGGCTGTTCGCGGCCCCCGGCGCGGTCGCCTTCACCTCGACCGGACTGCTCGGCCGGCTGGCACTGTCGATGAACGGCGTCGCACTGGTGGTCCTGCTCTCCGAGCGGCGCGGCTCGTACGGACTGGCCGGGGCGGTCTCGGCGGCCGGACTGGTCGCCGGCGCGGTCGGGATGCCGCTGATCGGACGGCTGGTGGACCGGTACGGGCAGGCGCGGGTGACGGTACCGGCCGCGCTGTACAACGCCGTTCCGCTGACCGGGCTGCTGCTCTGCGTCCGGCTCGGCGCACCCGACTGGACGCTCCTCCTCTGCTCCGCGGCCTGCTCGGCGGCGCCCAACCTCGGCGGCATGGCCCGTTCCCGCTGGGCGCACCTGTACCGGGACGACCCGGTCGCCCGGCACCTGGCCAACTCCTTCGAGCAGGCACTGGACGAACTCTGCTTCATGGCCGGGCCGGTGCTCGCGATGCTGCTCTGCACCACGCTCGCCCCGGAGGCCGGACTGATCACCGCCGGCACCCTCGGCACCGCCGGCGCCCTGCTGTTCGCCGCCCAGCGGCGCACCGAACCCCCGCTGTCCCCCGCGCCGGCGCAGGGGCCGGATCCGGCCGGCCGACGGCACGGCTCCCCGCTGCGGGCGCCCGGGCTGCGGGTGCTGGTGCTGACCTTCCTGGCGACCGGCATGGTCTTCGGCGCGACCGAGATCACCACCGTGGCGTACGCCGACGCGCTCGGCCACAAGGCGTCGGCCGGCCTGCTGCTGGCCCTGGTCGCGGCCGGTTCCTGCGTGGCCGGGCTGCTGTTCGGGCTGCTGACCCCGCGTCGGGCACCGGGTGCGCGCTTCCTTTTCGGCGCCACGGCGATGGCCGCGGTGCTGCTGCTGCCGCTCGCCGCCGGGCTGGGCGGGGCCGGGCTCGGACTGCTCGGCGTGGCGCTGTTCGCGGCCGGCACCGCCACCGCGCCGACCATGGTGACCGGGATGACGCTGGTCCAGGAACTGCTGCCGCAGCGGCAGTTCAACGAGGGGATGGCGATGGCGGTGTCCGGCATCGTGGTCGGCATCTCGGCCGGGGCGGCGCTCGCCGGGACGGTCGCCGAGCAGGCCGCTCCGGGCACCGGCTACGCCCTGCCCGCCGTGGCCGCCGGGCTCGCGCTGCTGATCGCGCTGGCGGGGCGGCGGCACCTGACGGGGCGGACGTCCGGGGCCGGCACGTCAGCAAACGTGCCTGCGGGCACGCCTGGCGAGACGTCGGGCGGGGCGTCAGACGCGGGGCCGGAAAATGCCGAGCAGATTGTCAGTGGCACCGTCTAACTTCGAGGCATGGCGGAAATCACCTACGTCCGAGGCGATGCCACCGCGCCCCTGGGCAAGGGCGTGAAGGTGATCGCGCACGTCTGCAACGACCTCGGCGGCTGGGGCAAGGGCTTCGTGCTCGCACTCTCCAGACGCTGGCCCGAGCCCGAGGCCGCGTACCGACGCTGGCACCGGGAGCGGGCGAAGAACGACTTCGGCCTCGGCGCCGTCCAGCTGGTGCCGGTCGGTCCGTACGTCTGGGTGGCCAACCTGGTCGGCCAGCACGGCATTCGGACGGGGCGCTCCAGCGGGGTTCCGGTGCGCTACGAGGCGATCGACACCGGGCTGGCCGCGCTCGGCGAGGACGCGCTCCGGCTCGGCGCCTCCGTCCACATGCCGCGGATCGGCTGCGGTCTGGCGGGCGGACGCTGGGAGCGGGTCGAGCCGCTGGTCACCGCCCGGCTGACGGCCCGGGGCGTCCCGGTGACCGTCTACGACGTCGACTGACCGGACGCCCCGACCCCTTCCACCACCCCACCGACCCGATCACTTCGGCCACTTCGGCCACTTCGGCTACTTCGACCGATCCGTCGGCTCCGGCCGGTCGGACCCGACCGCCACGCGCGCGGCCGGCCAGGCGTACACGTACTCGGGCAGCAGGAATCCGCCGGGGAACTCACCCTCCTGCGCCCGGACCCGCTCGGCGCCCTCGCGCTCGTAGAAGGCGATCGCGCGGGTGTTGTCCCGCAGCACCTCCAGGGAGAGTTCGGCCCCGGGGTGCCGCTCGGCGACATGGGTGCGGGCCGCGGTCAGCAGCTCGCGACCGATGCCGCCACCGTTCAGGCCGGGGCGCACGTGCAGGTTGTCGATCAGCACCCCGCCGTCCGGCTGCGGGACGAGGTAGATGAACCCGACCGTCACGCCCGCCCGTTCCGCCACCAGGAGCTCGGGGGAGTTCTCCGGCTCCCCGTAGTCGGCCTCCAGGCGCAGTTTCCACAGCTCGCGCCGCTGGGCGACCATCCCGTCGCCCAGCCCCTCCTCCGGGACGATCCCCTGGTAGGTGGTGCGCCAGCTGTGGGCGTGCAGCTCGGCGACGGACTCGGCGTCCTGCACTCCGCCGCGCCGGATGACGGTCTGCCCTGAACTGATCATGTGACCAGCCTCCCACAGAGAATGGAGTTGAACATGTTCAACCGATACGTCTACAGTTCTGCCCAGCCTTTGAACGCGTTCGAAACAAGGGGGGTCGCCGTGGCACCGGATGCGGAGGGGGCATCCGGTGCCACGAACACCGACACCGGGTGGAACGTCGTCTCCGGCTAGGCTCGTGCTCGTGGACGACCTGGCATCGACGAACCGAACGGACGGCGAGAACGGCGCGGTCGGGGCTCCGGCCGCGCCCGGACCGGAGGGCGCGCCCCTGCCCGGCGGCCGGGCACAGCCGAAGACCGACAAGAGTGAGGCGACCCGGGCGCTGATCCTGGAGACGGCCATGCGGCTGTTCCAGGAACGGGGCTACGAGAAGACCACCATGCGCGCGATCGCCACCGAGGCCGGCGTCTCGGTGGGCAACGCGTACTACTACTTCGCGGCGAAGGAATTCCTGATCCAGGGGTTCTACGACCGGATGACCTACGACCACGCGGCCGACGCCAAGCGCCGCATGGCCCACACCCGGGACTTCTCCGAGCGGTTGCAGATCGCGCTGACCTCCTGGCTCGACACGGCCGCGCCGTACCACGAGTTCGCCGCGCAGTTCTTCCGCACCGCCGCCGACCCGACCAGCTCGCTGAGCCCGTTCTCCAACGAGTCCCACCCGGCCCGGGCGACCGCGGTCGAGCTGTTCCGCGACGTGCTCCAGGGCTCGGAGCTGGCGCCCAAGCTGGACGCCGAACTCGTCGAGCTGCTGCCGGACGTGCTCTGGCTGCACCTGATGATCGTGGTGCTCTACTGGGTCTTCGACCGCACCCCGGACACCGAGCGGACCAGGGAGTTCGTCCGCCGCTCGACGCCGCTCGCGGCCCGGGTGATCAACCTGTCCCGCTACCGGGTCTTCCGGCCGATCGTCCGCGACGCCAAGGGCCTGATCCAGGACTTCATCCTGCCCACCATCGGCAAGACGGCGGTCAAGTAACGCCCGCCACAACGACGACAAGGAGGCCGGCCCGCGAACGG
>NZ_JBHVFE010000299.1:0-11161 GCF_042801945.1 Kitasatospora sp. NPDC057542 | reverse complement strand
CATCGCGACCCGGTATGACAAGAGCCCGGAAAGCTACCTCGCCGGCCTTCACCTCCGCGCCTCGATGATCTGGATCGATGATCTCCTGCTGACCACTGATTGATCACAACATCACACAGGCCCTAGCCGAGCCAGCCTTCGCGCTCGGTGTCGGCGATTCGGGCGACGAGGTCCTGCCGACCGGCCTGCGAACCGAATTAGCGTGCGACATACGTAGGACGTCTGCCCGCCCGAGAGCGGCGGGCAGGGGTGGGTACTACACCCGTGGCACCACAGGGTCCACGGACGTGCCATTCGACGAAGACGACCCGGCGTTGGGCCAGTGTGGCCTTGCCGGTCCGGCGAGCGGACCCTCTCGGCGGCAGGGACCGAGAGAGGATCGACTTCAGGCCGATCCCGCAGGCTCTCCTGCACGCGCTGTCCGGCATCCGCCACTGCTCACGCCCTCGGCCCGGACGGGACCAGAGCTCCAACATCCCTGACCAAGCGGACGACCTGCGGGAACGGGTGGCGGCGACGATTGGCCGGAACTCCTCAAGAACATGAGCTCACGATCTCCTGCGGTGAGCACTTGCCCAACTACCCTACGTTGGAGTCGGGTTGAATCGCCTGGGGGACGCATGACGGACGCACCGACGCGCGGGCGCATCATGCCCCTGGCCCTCGGCCCCACCCGCTACGCGTCCGCCTTGACCACGAAGACCATGCCGGCCCTCCGGTACCGGGCCCGGATCGCCCGCCGGCCGCGCAGCGTCGTCGCGCAGCCGACCAGCCTGTGCAACCTCGCCTGCCTCTACTGCTACCTCCCTCACCGGCACCGTCGGAACCACATGCCGGTCCCCGTTGCGCAGGCCCTCGCGCAGCAGATCACCGAGATCACCGAGCTGTACCCCGGGCCGCCGATCACCCTCATTTGGCACGCCGGCGAACCGATGGCCCTCGGCATCCGCCGCTTCGCCGAGCTCCTGGAGCCCTTCGACCGGCTGCTGGCCGCCGGTCAGATCGAGCACGCGCTGCAGACGAACGCGACGCTCGTCACCGACTCCTGGTGCGACCTTCTCGCCCGATACCGGGTGAGGGTCGGGGTGTCCGTTGACGGGCCGCAGGAGCTGAACGGCCAGCGTGTCGACTGGGCCGGAAGACCGGCCTTCCGGCACATCATGCGAGGCATCCGCCGCCTTCAGGCCCGGGGCATCCCCTTCTCCGTGATCTCCGTTGTTGGCCGGGAGACCATCGGCGATCCCGAAGTCATGCTCGACTTCCTCGCCGGCCTCAGCCCCACCTCCATCGGGCTGAACATCGAGGAGGAAGAGGGAGCGAACACCGACCGCACACCACCCAGCCGCGGCGAGGCCCTCACCTTCTGGCGGCGGGTCATCGCCTGGAACCGCCGTCGTCCCGGCACACCGATCGTCCGAGAACTCGACCAGCTCGGCCGCTACCTGCAGTTCGCCCGCACCGGTACCACCCCGCACTGGGAACGAGTGCTCGCCGACCCGATCCCCACCGTCGCCACCACCGGCGACGTCGTCCTCCTGTCCCCGGAGCTGGCCGGGATCAGCTCGCGGACCTACAACGACTTCGTGGCCGGGAACATCACCGAGCGGCCGCTGTCCGCCATCCTGGCCGACGCCCACCACCTCCCGTACGTGCAGGAGTACCTCAACGGCGTCGACCAGTGCGAGCGGTCGTGCGACGTCTACGAATTCTGCCGCGGATCCCAGGCCGGCAACCGCTACTTCGAGCACGGCCGCTTCGACACGGCCGAGACCAACTACTGCCGCGTGTCCGAGCAGGCCCTGGTCGAAGCACTAGCCGAGACCGCCCGAGAGGAGACAACAGCACGATGACGCCCCTGCAGGAACTCGCGACAACCGACGCGCCGGTGGTCACCGAGCTCGTCAGCTCGCTGCCCCCGGCGACCAGCAACTGGGGCAACTCGCCCTCCTGGTCCAACCCGCCGGGCGGACCGTTCGACAACGCACCGACCTGGGACAACGCCACCGTGAACCCCTGGAGCGACTGGAACAACGGCCCCTCCTGGTCCGACTTCGACAACCGAGGGTAGGAGACGCGGGACAATCAGTAACCCTAGTGGTGCGGTGCCCTGCTACGCCGCACCCCGCCGCACCCCCGCCCCTGGAGCACCGCCGTGACCACCAAGACCGTCGGCCGGACCACCGTCACCCTGCCGCAGATCGACCCCACCTACCTGGCGCCCGTGGACAGCCTCGTCAGCGCAGACACCGTGCGCGACTTCCTCTACGAAGGCCAGGACCTGCGCTCCCTCGATCTGATCGACGGGCACCTCCAGGACGGCCGGATCAACCGGCTCTCCGCCCGCACCTGGGTCATCGGGGGCACCACCCTCTCCTCCGTGGAGATCTCCGATTGCGACATCACCTCGCTCACCTGGAGCGGAGCGAAGGCCCGGCGCACCGTCTTCCGGAACTGCCGCCTCATGGGCGCGCAGATCAGCGACGTCAGCTTCGACGACGTCCTGTTCGAGGACTGCCGCCTGACCTACGCCGCCTTCGACAGAGTCCGAGCCCTGGGGCCTGTGGCCTTCGTCCGCTGCAAGCTGGAAGAGACGACGTTCACCGGATGCGACCTGAGCGACGCAGCGTTCCGCGACTGCGTACTCGACCGGACGACGTTCGGCACCGGCACCTACCACCACCTCGACCTGCGCGGCAACGACCTCTCCACCATCGCGGGCACCGCCAGCATCCAGCACACCATCATCGACCGCGCCCAGGCCGACCAGCTCACCCACGCCCTGCTGACCGAGCTAAAGGTCACGTTCGGCGAAGACCTCCCGAGGTGATCACATGGGACTGTCCATCGCCTTCCGCGACGCCGAAAAGCTCCCGGCCCGCTGCTCCGTTGCGCAGGTCACCAGCGACGTCCGCCGGCCTGGATTCGAAGACGAGGCGATCGTCCCCGACGGCCGGTGGCGGTCCCTGCGCCAGGACGAGGTGCCGGGCCTGCGTTACCGGGTCGGCACTCCCGACTCCGTCGCCGTCGAGCTGGTGAGGACGACCACGCCGGTCACGGTCGAGGACTGCCCGAACCGGCCCGGCCCCACCACCGTGACCTTCTTTGGCGACGAAGTGCCGGCGGACTACCGCGGCTGGGCAGCCAGCCCGCCGGACGACCTGACCGCCACCGTCGACTGGAACACCGACCGGCGGATCGGAATCCACCTCGACAACTGGGACCGACTCCCGTACCCCGACCGCCATCGTTCCCGGCGGCGCCTGGGCGTCAACCTCGGCCCCGGTCCCCGCTACCTCATCCTCGGCACGGTCGACGTTAAGGAGATGTGTCGCACCCTCCAACCCGGAACCTACCGCCGGGCCCACCCGCACACCAGCCACGTGCGGACGTACGCGGCGAAGACCGGACTCCAGCTCCTTCGGATCCTGCTACAGCCGGGCGAAGGCTACGTGGCACCCACCGAACTACTGCCCCACGACGGCTCCACCGAGGGATTGCCACAGCCCTCGACAGCCGCATTCTGGCTGGGCCACTGGCCCATGGGCACCTTCCCATGGGCAGACTGAGATCCACGACGGCGGTGAGGGCCGATCACCACAACGTGTGGCCTCCATTGCTCGCAGGGGTAGCGGGCAACCTGGCCGCTGCGGCCAGGGCGGGACCCACCGCGCTGGCCGGCCGGTTTGCACACTGGACCTGCGACTGCGTGGTGCCGATCCGCTGCTGCGGCGGATCTTCCCGTCCAGAGCTGCGGTCGCCGGGATGCGTGTACTCCAAATCGTGCGCGAGACGGCCGAGCTCGGCCGGGACGTAGACCTCCACCGGCTGGCACAGCCCCTTGGCACAGCCTCTTGACACAGGCGCACGGCACCCGCAGGTACGCGGTGGTGCCGTGCGCCTGGGCCAGGGTGCTCGCGCCGTCGCCGAGCAGCTCGTCCAGCCACGACCGGTTGGTGCGCCGTGCCCGTCGTCGGCACCGCCAGCGGTGCCCGCGCGGTGTCCATGTGTCCCCCCCAGTCCCATCCCGTCCCGGAGCAGGCACCGGGGAGGCCTGCCGACAACCCTTGCGGCCCACTGGCTCGCCGCATCGGGCGTATCGGCGCGGCGAGGGCTGCTCCTGGCCGTCGGAGTGCCCGGGCCCGGCCAACCAGCGGACCGCCGACCGGTGCAAGCGCCGCGCACGGCCCCGGGATTCCGCTGGGCGGGAACTCCGTGGCTCCTTTCCCGTAATGCGGGTTCCTGGCGCGGTTGCCGCCCTTTCGCAATGCAGTCTGCACCGGCGGTGGCTAGCGTCCTCGACGAAGCAAAAGCTTCGGTGTCCGGCTCAGTGGAATAGCCCTGCTAGGTCGGGACGGTCAACTGCTGCTCTGATACAGGGAGGGGTCGCCTGTCGTGGACTGGCTTCATTTCGAAATAGCCAAGTTCGCCATGCCGGAGCGCATCCGTGAGGCGGAGCATGCGCGTCTGGCTGCGGAGGCTCGGCGGGGACGCCGTCGCCAACGGCTGCCGATCCGGTCCTGGCGCAGCCGCCGGAATCCGGCCAAGGCCGCCCCGCGCACTGCCTAGTCCAACCCGCACAGTCTCCCTCTCTGTCGCCTCGTCAATTCTGAGGATCTGAGTATTCGGAAACCGCCCCCAGGGACATTTATGCCTGTCTCTCTTCGGCCAGTGAAGGCCGATCCCATTCGCCGTGATCCGCATTTCGGAGTTCGCGCTGTACTGGCGGTTCCGCATGTTCCGCACCTGCTGTTGGCTTCGCTCGTCGGTCGTCTTCCGGTGGCGTCCGCGCCGTTGGCCATCCTGCTGTGTGCGGTGGCCGCGGGAAGTGGTTACCTGTGGGCCAGCGTCGTTGCAGGGCTCTACGGCCTCGCGGCGACGATCGGCCAGCCCATGCTCGGCCGCCTGGTGGATCGGCATGGGCAGCGCCTTCCGCTGATCGCGGCCGCGACCACGTCCGCAACAGCCATGATCGCCCTCGCGGTCCTCGACCCCCGACAGCGGCTTCTCACCGCAGGTGCGTCCGTTGCTGCCGGCTTCGCTACCCCGCCCCTGGAGGGAGCCTTGCGAGCGTTGTGGTCGCAGACTGTTCCGCAGCGGCTGCAGACTGCGGCGTTCTCACTCGACGTTGCCGCGCAGTCCCTGCTGTTCGCCCTCGGGCCCCTGCTGGTGAGCGCGACGGTGGCGCTGTCCGGGCCCGGTACGGCACTGATGCTGATCGCCGCCCTCGGCGTCGCGGGGACATGGACGATGACCACGTCAGCGCCATCCCGCGCCTGGCAGCCCCCTCCTGCCGGGCCCACGAACTGGATGGGGCCGATGCGCTCACGGGAGCTACGAGGCATCGCCGGTGTCCTCCTGCTGGTCGGCACGGCCCTGGGAGCACAGGGAGTTGCGGGAACGGCCTGGGCCGACAGCCTGGGTGACCGGACCAGTGCAGGCGTTCTCCTCGGGGCGTTCAGCGCGGGCAGCTGCATGGGGGGTCTGGCGTTCAGCCGGCGACGCGGCAGCAGAGTGGGGGACCGGACGCTGCTGGGTCTGGTGGCCGGGTTCACCCTCGGATGGGCCCCGCTGGTGGTCGCGCCCCCCAGCCTGGCGGTGATGGCCCTGCTCGCACTGGTGCCTGGTCTGTGCCTCAGCCCGCTACTGGGCGTCGTCTTCGAACGCGCCGGACGGACCGCGGATCCTGGCTGCCTCACCGAGACCTTCTCCTGGCTCGTGGCCGCCGTGGGCATCGGCAGCGCCATCGGCACGGCGCTCGCCGGGCCACTGGCCGACCACCACGGCGCCGCTGCTTCCTACGCCCTGGCCCTGCTCGCTGCGGCTGCCGGCCTCGGCCGCCTGGCCACCTGCCTCGCTGCAGCCGCACGTGCGGTGCCGAACACAGCTTGAACCGGCAGACCCAGCCGCCACCGTGTGCCCAGGCCAACGGCTGCGCCGCCCACCGCAGACACGCCCCAACTCCTGACGCGCCACTGCAATCTTTCCCGCCGTCTAACAAGAGAGAACCCGAACCCATGACTCCCCGAAGGCATTGCGTCTGGGACTGGAACGGCACCATCCTCGACGACAACCAGGCCCGTCTGCTCGCCGTCAACGAGTCGCTGGCCGGGCTCCAGATCGCGCCGATCGACATGCAGCAGTACCGCGACACCTACTGCGTGCCCGTCCCCGACTTCTACGCCCGGCTTCTCGGCCGGCCGCTCACTCGCGACGAATGGCTGACCGCCGATGACACCTACCAGGCCAGCTACCGGCGCCACCTGCCGCACGCCAGCCACCTCATGAGCGGCGCTCGCGCCGCACTGCTGTCGTGGATCGCCCGCGGCGGCACCCAGTCCCTGTTGTCCCTGCACACCCACGAACACCTCCTCGCCGAGCTCTCCCACCACGGCGTCGGTACCCTGTTCCGCCTCGCCGAGGGCCGCCGTGGCCCCACCGGGGGCACCAAGGCCACCGCGATGCGCCGTCACGTGCAGAACCTCGGCCTGTCCCCGCAGCAGATCGTCGCCATCGGCGACGCAGCCGACGACGCCGTGGCCGCCGACCAGGCCGGCATCGCCGTCGTCCTCTACACGGGGGGCTCCCACTCACGCGCCGCACTCGTCGCGACCGGCGCCCCCGTGGCCGAAACGCTCGACGAAGCGCTCATCATCGCCAGCACGCTGCCGCTCGCCGAGCTCAGAGCCCGAGCAGCACAGGTTCCCACCGCGGCCTGACACGGCGACCGCAGCACCATCTGGCCGCTGCAATGCACCCACCCGACCACCTGCCCACAGCGCAGCAGGGCACACCTGCCACCCGACGAAAGGCAGACCTGATGACCAACACCACGACCATGCGCAGCCGACTCACCTCCCGCGCGCGGAAGGCCCTCCTCACGGCGGCAGCCCTGACGGTCGCGAGCAGCGCCCTGATCGCCGGCGCTGGCCAGGCGCAGGCCGCCAGCTCCTGGAGCAACGGCTGGGGCACCTACAGCAACCCCTTCCGCTGCACCAACGGCAACGACGGAGAGGCCGTGTACTTCTGCCTCTACTACAACTCCGGTGCGAACGGCGCCGTCTGGAAGTCCCCGTACAGGCTGTGGAACTTCAACCGCACCTGGACCGCTCCCTTCGAGCGCGACCAGTACGGTTCCAACGGTGCCGGCCAGCGCGTCTACCACAATGCTGCCAGCGCGGAGAACGACACCAACAACTGCAACCTCGGCGTCTACTCGAACTGGAACACCGACGGCGACGTCACCTGGATCCCGCCCCTTCGTGGCGGCAACCTCAACTCCTACGTCAAGAACAAGAACGAGAGCGCAGCGCTGACCTGCTAGCCCGGCCTGCGACCACAGGCCCCTGGCGCCGGACTCCTTCGCAGTAGACCAGGACAGATCCGCCCGAAGGCGTTGCCCTCCTTCTCGAGAACCTCACCACCGGGAGGGCACGCGTCCTCGCCGTCCGGCACAGCGAACGCAAGCCGTCCCACTGAGCCCCACAACCGAAACCCCCGCGGCCCGGAAGTCCACTACCGAGCCTGAGCAGCCGGGGCCGCTTCGCCTCTCCCGGGCGGCGAAGCGGCCCCCTGGCAGGCGGACTCGGCACTCACCGACGTCGCCAGCACACACCAGCAACAGGCCGCTGCCCCTGCTCCGGGAACGGGTGAAGGGGACGGTCTCGGTTGTCCCTATCCATCGGTCTCGGGCAACGCCCACGAACTTCAGGAGATGCATGAGGCCCCGCCATCGATCCGGCACACCCATTCCTCACAAGACCGGCGAACTGCGACCGGCGGACAGCAAACGCACCGCCTCACCGCGCCGCGTCCGTCGGGCACTGGCGGCCGCCACGCTCCTTACCTCCGCACTCCTCTCTCAGGCTGGCTGTGCCGCGTCGGGCCCGTCCGCGCCGCTCACACCGGTTCCAACACCGCGCGTCACCAATGGTGTTAAGGAACTCAGTCTGCCCATCGAGGCCTACATGCTGACACCAGCGCAGGCCGTGGACTACGACTGGTTGCGGCAGGCCTCCATTGGCGACTGCATGAGGCGCTACAACCAGGCGTATACGGTGCCGCCCAGGCCTACCAAGGCCAGCCCCTGGTACGACCGGTACGACGTCATGGGTCGCCGCTATGGAATCTCTGACGCCGAAGCGGCCCGGAAGTGGGGCTACCACCCCCGGCCCGACACCTCCAACGCCCCGAGCGCGACGCCTGCCGTACTCGGGCAGCTGACGCAGGAGGCGCAGACCATTCTGATGGGCGCCAATCCTCAGGACGGCCAACGTGTGACCTCGTTCGCGGGCAAGGCCCTGCCCGAGGGCGGCTGCCTCGCCGAGCTCGACCGTCTGCTGCCGGGGGCCAGCGGCGGACCCGCCGGACCGGCTGGCGGGGGAGAGGGAGTCGTCACCACCATCAAGGCCGCGTCGTTCACCGACTCCCAGTCCGACCCCAAAGTCGTCGCCGCCGTCGCCTCATGGTCCGCCTGCATGAAGGGGCACGGCTACAGCGTCACGGACCCCCTCAAGGCCAGCGACCTCTTCGAGACGGCCACCGGGCCCGCGAGCAGCCAGGAGATCGATCAGGCCCAGGCCGACGTGGCGTGCAAGCAGGAGACCAACTTGCTCGGCGTGTGGTTCGCCGTCGAGTCGGACCTCCAGAACAAGGCGATCAACAAGAACTCGGCAGAGCTCGGCAAGGTCAAGGAGACCCTGGACGCCGAGACAAAAGCCCTGGACAAACTGCGTGAGCAGGACTGGCCCGCGCCGCCGCCCGCTTCCTGACGCCCGGACACCGCCACGCCGGTGCCGCCCGGACTCGCCACAGCGCGAGGCACCGAGTGCGCGATACGCAGCCGGATGTCACGGAAAGCCAACCCAGGCTGTCGGCGTCGTGCCGTCGTTCATGACGCCGGACGGCAGCGCCCACTGTCGTTCGGCGCCCGGCATCGCGTTCCGTGCGGCGGGAACCTGGAGTCGGTCTTTCCGCAGGGCGGCAATCGAAGGTTCTTCGAGCAGGTCCTGGATGGGACGGCGAGGGCCACGGACCTACCGTGCGATGAGGAATGGGACAAGGTCCCGGGACGGTCAGTGCTCGCCTTCTCGGTCTTCGGCGGATGTGGTACCGCCACTTCCAGTCGGGCTGGGTGACCACCAACAGATTCAGGTGGCGAGCTGTGATGGAGGGATGTCAGCAACGATGAACGCAGGGATTCTTGGCATCGGGTCCTACGTGCCCGATCGGGTTGTCCCGAATATTGCCCTGGAACGGGCGACCGGGTTTTCCGATGGGTGGGTGCGCGAGCGGCTCGGGATCGAGCAGCGGCGCCACTGCGGCGCGGGTGAGGACGTGACGACGATGGCTGCACAGGCGCTGGTGGATGCCTGTAAGAGGGCCGGCGTCGCGCCGGGCGAGATCGATGCGCTGGTGACCTCCACCACGACGCCGCGGCGGTTGATGCCAGGCCTTGGGGCGGACCTGATCGCGGAAGTGGGATTGGACCTGCGGATGGCTCCGGTGGACGTGGTCGGTGCGGGGTGCGCGGGTGCCGTCGGGGTCCTGCAGCTCGGCGAGAGTCTTGTCCGGTCAGGCGCCGGGACGGTTGCTGTCGTACAGTCGGAGGCAAGTAGCGCCCTCATGGACTTCGACGACATCGGTCCGGGTGAGGGCTTGGCCGCGACGATCTTCAGCGACGGGGCGTGCTGCTGGCTGCTGCGGCAGTGCCGGGAGGACACCGGCCTGCTCTACGGGTCCTCTCGTACCGACCCCGCAGGCTATGAGGGACTGGCTTTGACGGGCCAGGACCTGCACGGGTTCACCATGGACGCCCAAGCGGTCAAGGCGTTCGCGTCGAACCAGGTCCCTGCCCTGATCCGCGATCTGGAAGCCGGCAGCGGAATCGCTGTCGGGCAGGCCGATCTGGTGCTACTTCACCAGGCGAACCTGCGGCTTATCGAGAACGTGCTGTCGGGACTGGACGTGCCGATGGAGAAGTCCTGCACGACGGTCCAGGACTTGGGCAACACGGTGTCGGCGTCTGTGGGGCTTACAGCGGCCCGTGCTGCCGACACAGGACTCCTCGTCCCGGGCGCAACGGTCTTTCTGGCAGCCTTCGGAGCGGGATGGACCACGGCCGGATCCGTCCTTCGCTGGTGCGGCAAAGCCGACTTCGTGGACTGAGGACCGTTTCCAGAACAGTCGGCCGTTCGGTGTGGCCTGTCCGGAGGAACGGACGCGAGTCCCCGGTGGGGCTCACCCACGCGGGACCGTGCCCTTGCCGGCTGCCTTGCGAACCCTCCCATGAACCACACCGGCCAGGCGGCCGGCCTCGACCTCCGACAGCCCGAGTCTGCCCGTGAGAAGCAACAGGTTGCTCCGCCCGGCGACAGTGCGGGCGAATTCCCTCAGGTCCGTGCGGACCTGGTCCAGGGCGCGGGTGCGGAGCAAGTCGACATCGCCCTGGCCGAGTAGCCCACTCACCAGTGCGAGCGGGTGGCCGGCAGCCGTGAGCAGCGCGGTCAGATGATCGGCCACTGGGAAGCCTCCGTGTCCGGGCGGGCGGTGGGATCCGGGAACAGGAGGGCATCGAACTGGGAGAGTTCCTCATACAGGTCGCGGCGATGACGCGGAGGGCTGCGTTCCAGCGTCCTTCTTGCAGCTCGGCGGTGAGGGCGGCTGTCTTCTGCAGGGCGGCCCCGGTTACGGCAGTCGGCTGCCGGCCGCGCTTGGTCGCGGTGGTGGTTGTGCCGGTGTCTATCGTGTTGCCCTTCGTTGCTCGTTCGGTCGTTCGGCGAGCAGATTGTTCAAGGGGCTCTGTGCAGATCTGTACAGGACCGGCCAGGAGCGTAGCGAGCCCAAGAGCTGATGGCTCGCCAGGCAGGGGCGTCGTGATCACGCAGCGAGCGGGATGCCGTGTCTGCTGGCTATGTCGTCAGCCATCTGGTTCGGGCCTTGAACCAGGCGTCGGGCGCTTGGTGCGGTGCCAGATGGCTTCCCCTCCGCCCTTTGCCGTGCCGACAGCGCGCATGCTCAATCATCGGTTGAGCATGGGACCACAGGCGGGGTCCGCCGCCGAGATCGAGTAGTCCGACCCCACCGCGCCGATGTAGATTTGCCCGACGTACTCCACCGGCCTTTCAGTGGCGCAGGCCGCCCCGGACGAGCCTGTCTCTTATAC
>NZ_JBHVFE010000298.1:0-11198 GCF_042801945.1 Kitasatospora sp. NPDC057542 | reverse complement strand
GTCGAGCAGGGCGAGCAGCCACCGCTCCCGGCGCCGCTCGATGTACTCGGCGTCGCTGCGCCAGACCTCCCCGTGGCCCTCCGCCCAGAGCCTCGCCCAGGGCTGGACGCCACGGCCCGCCCGGTCCCGCAGGAAGTCGTGCATGGCCCGGGTCCGCGGCCCCAACAGGGGTACCAGAGCGCGCCGTTCGCCCTCGTCCAGTCCGTAGGCGTCGGCGAAGACCCGCAGCCGGGCCGCCGCGTCGACGTCGGCGCGCCGCCGGTCCGGCTGCGCCGACAACGGCAGGAAGCCGTGCAGCGCGTAGGCGAGGTCCCAGAGCCGGGTCCCCGGGGCGGCCGTGTCCCAGTCGATGAAGGACCACTGGTGCTCGGCGCCGACCACGAGGTTCCACGGGGCCAGGTCGTTGTGGGCGATGATGTCGGCGCCCTCGGGCGGCATCAGCACCTGCCAGCGGGCGTCCGGCGGGGGCGTGAAGTCCCGGACGGCGTCGTGGAACTCCCGGATCAGGCGCGCGACCCGGGCCAGCCGCTCGGCGGGGTCCAGCAGGTCGAAGCGGTCCGGCCAGACCACCCGGCCCGGCTGGTACGTCAGCACCTCGCGCCCCTGCCCGTCGAGGCCGAGCGGGCGCGGCGCCGCCCGGAACCCCGCCGCGTGCAGATGCTCCAGCAGCGCGTGCACCGCGGGCGTCCACGGCCCGGCCGGGCGCCGTACGGTGTCCCCGACGCGGACCACGCCGGCACTCGTGTTCCCGCCGGACAGCGGCTGTTCCTCCTCGCGGCTCATCCGAACAGCCCCTCCCCCAGCGTCCCGCCCGCCGGCGCGCCCGGCAGCACGTAGGCCACTGCCGAAGCCGTGTGCTCGACGAAGGCGTTGAGGGCGTCGCGCGCGGCCAGCCGGTTCTGGACGCGGGTGAACTGGGCCGGGTCGCGCATGAAGGCGCAGAACAGCAGGCCGCGGTCGCCCGGGCCGTCGTCGTAGCTGTAGCCCCGCCGCAGCATCCGGGCGCCACCGTCCAGTCGGGGGCTGGAGAGGCGGACGTGCGCGGTGGCCGGGAGGACGTACGAACCGTCCGGGTTCTTGGCGTAGATGTCCGGCTCGTCGTGCTCCGCCGTGCCGGTGAGCGGCGCGCCGTCGCCGGCCCGACGGCCCATCACCTGCTCCTGACGGTCCATGGGGAGGGCGGCGAAGGCGGCGGTGTCCATCCGGATCCGGCGGTAGACCAGCACCGTCCCGTGCTCGTGCGGCCCCGGCGGGCCCCAGACCCACTGCCCGCCCTCCGGACCGTTCGGGTTCGCCGTGCCGTCCTTGAAGCCGAACAGGTTGCGCGGCGTGGCGCCCCCGGCCGTCCGGGCCAGGAAGCCGGACTGCGTCCACCGCACCGTCGCGCCCGCCGCCCGGGCCGCCGCGCCCGCCTGCTCGGCGACCACGGACAGCGGCCAGCGGTCCGCCGCGCACAGCTGGATCACCAGGTCGCCGCCACCACGCGCCGGGTCGAGCCGGTCCCCGGGGAACTCGGGCAGCTCGGTCAGCAGGGCCGGCGGAACGTTCAGCCCCAGCCGGGCGGCGAGGCCCGGCCCGACCCCCACCAGGCTGCTGAGTCCGGCCGGTTGGCCGCCCTGCAGCCGCGCGTCCGCCGGGCTGCCGCCCGCCGCCTCGGCCAGCACCCGGGTCAGCTCGCCCAGCAGGCCGCGCAGGGCGGCCCGCCCGTCCGAGGTCGCGGCGGGCGCCAGGTCGAGGGCCAGCAGCTGGGTGGCCGGCTGCTGCGGGGACGTCACCCCGGCCTGCCGTTCGCCGTGGAAGGGCACGGCCGGCGGCTCCGGCGGCGGCACCGTCCGGCCGTGGCCGCTCCCTGGGCCGTTCCCGCCCCCCAGGGCCAGCGCCGCGGCCCCCGCGCCGAGCCCGGCGGCCACCACCGCCCCGCCCGCGATCAGGGCCCTTCGATCCACACCGCTTCTGACAGTCGGTGGCTGGTCCTGCGCCTTTCCGGTTTCGGCATGCATGAGCGACATTGGAGACGATAGAACACGCCGTATGCAAATCTTGACCACACGTCACGTTCGCTCCGCCACAGCGCCCTCACGCGGGGCCCTGGCCGTCAAGCGGCTGCCCGCCCTGCTCGCCGCCGCCGTCCTCGCCCTCTCCGGCTGTTCCTCGGGCGGCTCGTCCTCCTCCGACGCCAAGCACCCGGACGGCACGGTCATCCGCGTCCCGCAGCACTTCCCGACCATCCAGCAGGCCGTGGACGTCGCCCGCGAGGGGGACACCGTCCTGGTCGACCCGGGCACCTACCGGGAGAGCGTGCGCCTCACCAAGCCCAAGATCGTGCTGCGCGGCACCGACCGCAACACCGTGGTCCTGGACGGCGGTCTGCGGCTGATCAACGGCATCACGGCCTCCGGCCCCGGCTCGGTGGTGGAGAACCTCACCGTCCACGGCTACCTCGCCAACGGCGTGCTGTTCACCGGCGTCACCGACGAGAAGCTCCAGCAGCACGGCGCCGGCGGCTCCGCCTACGACCCGCTGGACACCGTCCGCTTCCCGGCCCTCCAGGGCTTCCGCGCCAGCAACGTCACCGCGTACAACAACGGCCTGTACGGCATCTACGCCTTCGACGCCCGCGGCGGCATCATCGAGGACTCGTACGCCTCCGGGGGCGCCGACTCCGGCATCTACGTCGGCCAGTGCAAGCCCTGCGACACCCTCGTGCGGGGCAACACCGTCGAGCGCAACGCCGTCGGCGTCGAGATCACCAACGCCTCCGACGGGCTCACCGTCGTCGGCAACCGGATCACCGGCAACCGGGTCGGGGTCACCGCCAACTCCAACGACCTCGAAGCCCTCGCCCCCCAGCACGGCGCGGTGATCGTGGGCAACGCCGTCACCGACAACAACGCCACCGACACCCCCCAGCAGGCCGACGGCGCCTACGGCATCGGCATCGGCATCGGCGGCGGCACGGGGAACCAGGTGCAGCGCAACCTGGTCCAGGGCAACCGCGCGGTCGGCATCGTCATCACCGACCCGCCCGGGCACCCGGCAAGCGGCAACCGGATCGAGGGCAACCGGGCCACCGGCAACGGCACCGACCTGGTGCTGGCCTCCGCCGACCCGGGCAACTGCTTCACCGGCAACCAGCCGGCCGTCCAGAGCCCGGACGGCCTGGAGACGCTGGCGGGCTGCGCCGTCCAGGGCCGGACCGCCCCGCCCTTCGGCCGCCCCAGCCCGGTCCAGGCGCCGCCCGGCATCCCGTTCAGCCAGGTGCCGGCCCCGCCCGCCCAGCCCTCGCTGCCGGACCCGACCGCGCCCGGCCGCCCGGCGGTCGATCTCCCGGGCCCGGTCGACCCGGGCGCCTACTCGCTGCCGGAGTCCGCGGACGCCGTCCTGAAGCACTGACCCCCGACCCCGTTCGGGCCCGCGCCCGCGCCCGCCCGACGGGTGTCACCGGTGCCCCGCCCCGCCCGCCCCGGCTGGGCGGAGCGGCCGGGCGCGGCAACTCGACTGTGCGGCATGATCGGTGCGACCGTCGGACGATCCGACGTCCGGCGCCGAGAGGGGGCCCGCCCGATGCCCGACGGCTGGACCGCCGACCTCGTCCTGGGCTGCGCCGTCCTGCTGGGCGCCTCCGTCCAGCGGCTGGCCGGCATCGGCTTCGCCCTGGTCGCCGCGCCCGTCCTGGTCCTGCTGCTCGGCCCGCGCGACGGCGTCACGCTGTCGAACCTCGCCGCCGGCGCCATCAGCGCCGTCGGTCTGCTGGGCAGCTGGCGGCAGGTCCGGCTGCCGGCGATGCTGCCGCTGATCCTCGCCGCAGCCTGCACGGTGCCGGCCGGGGCCTGGGCCGCGGCGGAGATCCCGGCACCAGGACTGCTCATCGGCATCGGGGCGCTGGTCACCCTGGCCGCCCTTCTGGTGCTGCGCGGAGTACGGGCGGCCGCGCTGCGCGGGGTCGGTGGCGCCCTGGTCGCGGGCGCCACCAGCGGGTTCATGAACTCGGCCGCCGGGGTGGGCGGCCCGGCCGTCTCCCTGTACGCCGTCAACACCGGCTGGACGGCCCGGGAGTTCCTGCCCAACGCCCAGTTCTACGGCGTGGTGGTGAACGCCTTCTCGCTGGCCGGCAAGGGCGTGCCCGCACTGTCCGGGCCCGCCTGGTGGCTGGTCGCCGCCGCGCTCGCGGGCGGCGCGGCGATCGGCCGACTGCTCGCCGGGCGGGTGCCGGAGGGCCGCGCCCGGATGGTGGTGCTGGGCCTGGCCCTGGCGGGCGGGCTGACCACCCTCGCCAAGGGCGTCCGGGGGCTCGGCTGAGCGCGCCCGGCCGGGCATCACCGTCCGGGGGCCCGGCCGGAACGGCCGAACCGGATACCCGGACAACTCAGGATCAGCCCGACACCCTTACCGACACGGACAGTTCGGGATACCCCCGGCAGTTCGGAAACCACCCGAACAGCCCTCCGCGGACATGACATACTGCGTCGGTGACCTCAGCTGACCTGGCCGCAAAGCCGTCCAAAAGCCGTCCCCAACTGGGCCGGAAGTTCAACCTGCTGTGGTCCGCGTCGGCGATCTCCTCGGTCGGCGACGGCATGCGGGACTCCGCCCTGCCGCTGCTGGCGGTGGCCGTCTCCGACTCGCCCAGCGCGGTCTCCGTGGTCTCCGTCGCCGCGTCACTGCCCTTCCTGGTGATGTCGCTGTACGGCGGAGTGCTCGCCGACCGGGCCGACCGGCGGCGGCTGATGTGGACGATCGACGGCGCGCGCGCCGTCGTCGTCCTGGGCTTCGCCGCCTGGGTCTTCCTCGCCGACCCGCCGCTGGTCGCGCTCGCCGCGCTGGCCTTCCTGCTCGGCTGCGGCGAGACGGTCTTCTCCAACGCAGCTACCTCGGCCGTCCCCGAGCTGGTCCGCCCCGACCAACTCGACGCCGCCAACGGCCGGATGCAGGCCAACATGCTGGTCGGCGGCAACCTGATCGGCCCGCTGCTCGGCTCGGTGCTGTTCGCCGTGGCCGCCGCCTACCCGTTCACGGTGGACGGCGTCTCCTTCGCGCTCGCCGCCGTCCTGGTCGCCGCCACCGGCCGCTCCACCGCCCCGCGCGCCCAGGCCGACCGCCGCCCGGTGCTCACCGAGATCCGCGAGGGCGTCGACTGGCTGGTCCACCACCGCGACGTGCGGATGCTCGCCGTGCTCTCCACCCTGGGTGCGCTGGCATGCTTCATGGGCACCACCATGATGGTCCTGATGGTCACCAAGGTCATCCACGCGCCCGCCGCCTCCTACGGCATCGTGCTCGCGGCCGGCGCCATCGGCGGCACTGCCGCCAGCACCCTGGCCGGCCGGCTCAGCCGCCTGCTCGGCCGCGGCACCCGGATCGCCCTCGCCTTCCTGCTGATGGGCGTCTCGCTGATCCTGATGGGCCTGAGCACCTCGGTGGCCGAGGTCGCCGCACTGTACGGCGTGGTCGGTTTCGGGATCGTCACCTGGAACATCCAGGCGATCTCGCTGCGCCAGCAGGCCGTACCGAAGGAACTGCTCGGCCGGGTCAACAGCTGCTACATGCTGCTGAGCCGCCTCGGCATCATGGCCGGCGCCGCCCTCAGCGGCTGGATCGCCTCCGTCGTCAGCATCCGCACCCCGCTCCTCCTCGGCGGCGGCCTGCTGCTGGTCCTGCTGGTCGCGGTGCTGTTCCTGCTCCCGCGGATGACCGCGCTGGAGGCCACCCCGGCCGCCGCCGCTCCGGACACCGAGTAGCCCCCGCCGGGGCCGCACCTTCCGCCGGACCGAGCGCGGCAGCCGGGCCGGGCGAGTGGCCTGTGCGACCGCCTCGGCGGAGTCACCCACCGCCGTCCACTGGGCGGTCCGCACCGCGAAGTCGCCCGGCGCCGCTCGCCGACCGCCTAGGAACGCTCCCCCTCGGGCTCGTTCGTCCAGGCGGCCGTGCGGGTGGTCAGGTTCTCGGGCGGCCCGCCGGCGGGTGGGGTGGCGGTCCGGGGCCGGGCGGCGGTGAGGGCGACCAGGGCCGGGGTGGCGGCGAGCGCGAGGCACAGCGGTAGTGGCAGGTGGTCGGCGAGGAGGCCGGCCAGCGCGGTGCCGGCCGAACTGCCCGCATTGAAAGCGGCGTTGACCCAGGCGCCGGCTCGGGTGCGCCGCCCGGGCCCGGCGAGTTCGTCGGTGAACAGGTAGGCGGTGGTGAGGGTCGGGGCCACGGTCAGGCCGGCCAGGGCGGCGACGGCCGCCAGGAGCGGGAGTGTCGGGGCGAGGGCGGTCAGGGCCAGCGTGCCGCCGAAGGCCGCGGTGAGGACGGCGAGCCGGACCCGGGCCGGAGCCCGCCAGTCAAGGGCGCCGAGGGCGAGACCGCCGACCGCGCTCCCTACCGCGAGCGCCCCCTCCACCCACGCGGCGTCGGCCGCCTGCCCGTGCCGCTGGGCGAAGACCACCGCCAGCAGGACGAACGCGCCGAGCCCGGCCCCGGCCCCGGCGGCAGCGGCGAGCGGCTGGCGGGTCCGGGCCAGCAGCCGCCAGGAGCGCGAACGGTCGTCGACCACACGGGAGTTCATGCGAGCGGGGGTCGGCTCGCCGCGCACCGAGGCGGCCAGGGCGAGGGCGCCGGTGAGGACGAGCGCGGCGCCCAGCACCAGTCCGAGCGCCGGGCGGTCCGTCGCCGCCGCGATCAGGCCGGCCAGCAACGGGCCGGTGACGTGCAGGAGTTCCTCGGCGACGGTGTCCAGGCTGTAGGCCCGCCGGCGCAGCTCGGGATCGGGCAGCAGGGCGCTCCACCGCGCCCGGGTGACGGGCCCGAGGGGTGGCGCGAGCACCCCGGCCGCCATGGCGAGAGCGAGCAGAGCCGGGAACGGGACGCCGGGCCGCCAGGTGGCAGCGGCCAGGCCGAGCAGCACCAGCGCGTACCCGGCCGCCATCGGCGGCAGCGCCCGGCGTGGGCCGTGGCGGTCTACCAGCCCGGCCCGGAAGGGTGAGAGCAGCACGTTGGAGGCGGCGAACAGGGCCGTCAACCAGCCGGCCCGGGCGTACGAGCCGGTCGTACCGGTGACGGCCAGCAGGAGCGCGAGCGGGACGATGCCGTAGGAGAGGCGGCCGATCAGGGCCGCACCGAAGAGCCGGACCGCGCCGGGGGTGCGCAGGACCGTCGCATAGGACGAAGACATGGAGGGGTTCCTCAAGAGCAGGCGCGCGCCGCGCGCCGGTGTACCGGGACGCCGAAGGGCCGCACCACTCGGGTGCGGTCGTTGTTCGGGGCCCTAGTCACGGGAGAGGAACACGGGGCCATGGTAGGGCATGGTCCTGCCGGATCTCGCGTGAGAAGTCGGTGGGGCCGACTTCTCACGCACGGCTGCGGCGCCGACCACGGACCCGCGTCGAGGATGCCGCGCACCAGCGGCCGGATCCGGGGCGGGCCCAGCAGCGGCACCCCCGACTCCCCATGGACATATCAACTTGCCACCTGTAGCCTCCTTCTGACAGGTCGACAGCTCAGGACCGCCGCGACGGCGCATCCCCGCTCGACCCACACCGGGTGGCACGGCAGGGCCGCGCCCCCGCCTCCGAGCCGGGCGCCGGATCGCTCCCCCGTCGATCCGGCGCCCCCTCCGGTTGTCATGCACAGGGTAGTCGCCCGGATGGTCTCTTCCGCTCGTTCGAGCATCGCGCTTGCGTCAGGCGTCGTGCTCCACCCGCTCGGCCTGCGCCCGATCCTCCCGGAGGGCTGCGATGACGGTGTCGACCGTGACGCGGATGTCGAACGGAGCGAGTTCGAAGAACTTCATGGCCTTGCCACCCTCGGAGAGCTCCAGCGCGCCGGCGACCAGGCCGGCGTGTTCGAGCCGCTCCAGGTGCATGTAGAGCAGCGGCCTGGACATGCCGAGCCGTCGGGCCAGTTCGCTGACGTGGACCCGGCCCTGCGCGAGTTCGCCGATGATCCGCAGGCGCTGGGCGTGCCCGACGGCGGCCAGCAGGGCCAGCAGTTCCGCGCTCGTCGGCACCCCCACCCTCTTCCTCCTGCCTGAAAGGTGAGACTGACAGGCGTGAACAGACACTGTCAAGACGATCAACGACCGCCGATTCCATGCCAGTTGCCCGTCAGCACGACCGAGAAGACCTCTCGGATCCGGATCGTCATCCGTCGCACCCACCACCCTCACCCGGCGGCACCGGACCAGAACGGCCCCGCCACCTGCACCGACCGGCCCAACGGAACCCCGGGGCGAAGCCGGAGGACGCCGACGTCGCCCCCGCGTCCTCCCCTGACGTCCACCACCTGAAGAACTCTTCACCCCTACAGGGGGGTTAGCCCCATGGTCCACGACTTCTCCGCCGCGATAGCTTCATGAAGTCCGCCCCGCGGTGGGGCTCGTCCAGGAACGCCTTTCAGATTTGGGGAAAGACATGCGCAAGCAGTCCGGCCGTCTCGCGTCCTTCGTCGCCCTCGTGGCGGCCGTGGGCGGTCTCAGCGCCTGCGGGCTGGCTTCCGACAACAAGTTCGACGACGACACCACGGTGGGCGAGAAGATCACCGCGGTGAGGCTCGACACCACCGCCGGCGGCGTGACCCTGCGCGGCAAGGAGGGCCTCGACAAGGTCTCCCTGCACCGGTCGGTCAGCTACCAGGACAACAAGCCGGGCGCGACGAGCCGGGTCGAGAACGGCGTCCTGGTGCTCGGCGGCTGCGGTCAGCACTGCGCGGTCACCTACACCGTCGACGTCCCCGCGGGGCTGCCGATCAGCGGCCAGACCTCCTCCGGCGCGGTCAGCCTCTCCCACGTGGGCAACGTGCAGGTCACCACCAACTCCGGGGCGGTCAACCTCGACGGGGTGAACGGCTCCACGGAGGTGAACACCACCAACGGCGCCATCACCGGGCGCGGGCTGAACGGCGACCACATCCGGGCCGAGGCCCACAACGGTGCGATCGACATCACCTCGACCAAGCCGCAGGACATCAGCGCGTCGACCTCCAACGGCGCCATCACCCTGGCCGTGCCGCCCGCCAAGTACAAGGTGTCCGCGAAGACCGGCAACGGCCACAAGGACATCGCCGTCCCGGACGACCCGTCCGGCCAGTACCAGCTCGACCTGAGCACCAGCAACGGACGCATCTCGGTCAAGCAGGCCTGACCCCTGCGGCCGCCTGTCATCCGGCGATCATCCGGGCGTCAGCAGCCTTGCCACCACCCTCGACGACGTCTTCGCCCACCTCACCGGCCACCCACCGCTGACTACTCCGTGTCGGGTACCGCCCGGTGGATCGCGGTGATCCTCTCCGCGGCGTCGAAGCCGAGCACCGGATCGGGCCGCACGGAGAGCAGGCTGGCGTAGAGCGGACGGTAGTGGGCGACTTTCCGCCCGGTCCTGCCGTCGTTCCCGAAGGCCGCCAGCAACTCACCGTCCCGGGCGGCGAATCCCGTCATGGCGGTGTGGTCGATCCACACCTCCACGCCGGAGCGGCCGAACACCAGGCTGCTCTCCTTGCTGCTGGAGCCGGTCAACCAACTGCTGCGCAGGCGGGCCGTACCCGCCTCGCCCCGGAAGCGGAAGTCCACCGCGCACCACGCGCTCGCACCACCGTCCCTCTGCCGGACGGAGGTGAGTGAAGACCTGTTGTGCCGTAACGGTGGACGACAGGCCGCTCATGAACGCGGCCCGCAGGTTCACCCGTGCCATCCCGCCTCCTCGTACGCGGCGCCCCGGAGATGCCACGTCCGCATCGGCCCGGGTGCGTGACCTGAGATACTGTCAGCTCCCCGCGAGGTCTCACAAGGAGCCGCCGGCGCGGCGGGTGCCGGGGCTACAGGCCCAGGTCGACGGCCAGGCACGAGTAGAAGTTCCAGGCGCTTTCGGGGTTGTAGGAGGCGTTGGCCGCGCCGCCCGGGCCGGTGGCCGTGCCCTCGGTCATGTCCTCGAAGCGGATGCGCTCGGGGAGCGTGCCGTAGCGCGTGTCGCGAATCGGCGGCGGGGTCGCCCGCGGGCTGCTCGGTCATGGCCACTCTCCGGATCGGCGAACACGGACGGCGCCTTCGTGGCGCCGGAGACGACTTTCAGGGTGCACTCCGAGTCATCACCCGTCAAGGTGGTGATGGGAGGTGGCGACAACACATACGCCCGTTCGCAACTCACACGTGTTCGGCCGAATCTGCACTCCCGGGCGCATTGTTGAAGATGCAAGGATCCGCCCCGACCCGGACTCGATCGATGAGTGACGCGCCGATTCCTCCAGCAGTTCCGCCACGTACGAAAAGGTGGATTGCATTACCCCGGCACCGACTGCACTGGCACCCACGCGCGGGCCACCGGCTCGCCGGCGCAGTCCGACCTTCCGCTGGCGGCCCTGAGTTACCGGGTGGTCCCGGCGTAGCGACACCTCCCGGGCCACCCCGCGCGACGCCCTCGGGCCGATGGCCGGCGCGACGGACGCGTGACCCACCGCACGGCGGCCGCACCGGACACACATGCCTCACGACCGCTCCCCGATCGATGGGCACACTCGCGACCAGTCACCATCTTGACAGGTGACGCACGCCCATGGAAATCTACCATCACCGGTCAGAGCAGTTACTTCCCGATGAGGACATCCACTGTGGCAGTCGTACGGTTCCATCTCGTCTCCACGCTCGGCACCGAGGACATCGTTTCGGTGCTGACCGACTTCAGCCCCTCCCGCGCCGAGGTCTGGCCGACGATCGACGCCGAGCACTTCGAGGTCCACGCGCTCGGCGACACCTGGGCCGAGGTCACCGAGGGGACCGCCGCCGCCTGGGAGCGCGCGCGCTACGAGTGGGAGCCGGGCGGCGACACCGTCACCGTCACCACCCTCGACTCCAAACTGTTCGGCCCCGGCGGCGGCTGGGTCTTCCGGATGACCCCTGAAAGCGACGGCACCCGGGTCGACGTCCGGCTGACGCGGCAGCCGGACACCCTCAAGGGCAGGATGCTCGCCGCGCTGCTCCCCGTCGCCGCTCCCCCGGCCCTGCGCAAGTCGTTCGCAGGGCCCCTGCGGGCGAGGTGATCCACCGCAGGAGGCGATTCCCGAAGGGGCCGACAGCACCGACTGTCGGCCCCTTCGTCATGCTCCCGGGCCCGGCCGGTGCGGACGCCGGTGCCGACTGGAGGGACGGCTGGAGGACCGTGTGTCCGGCGAACCCACCCCCGTCGGCCGACACGAAAAGGCCGACGCAAATCGGCCGACACAAAAAGGCCCTG
>NZ_JBHVFE010000297.1:0-11203 GCF_042801945.1 Kitasatospora sp. NPDC057542 | reverse complement strand
GCCGGCGTGGGTGTAAACGGCGTTTCCGGACTGGTCGAAGCGGTCGAGGACCTGGCCGCCGGTCTGGTTGCCTGTCGTGCCGGCCTGTCCGAAGGGCCTGCCGTCGTAAAACGTTCGGCCGCCGGACAGGGTATTGGCGGATGTGGCCTTGCCTGCGCAGGGCCCCTGGAAGGCGGTCACCTCCGAGACGAGCGTCAGCAGCTGCGGGTTGTCGCTGGCCGCGTAACCGGTGATGGTGCAGGTCTCCGGGGTGGCGGCGGTGCCGTCGCCCTTGTCGTCGACCTTGACCACGCGGTTTCCGTTGGCCGGTTCCGTGGTTGCGACCGAGGTGGTTGTACGCCACGTACCGTCGGCGAGCCGGGCTTTGGTGATCTTGGTGGTTTCGGAGTCCGGACGCCAGGCGAAGATCTGCGGCGCGCCCGCACTCTGGGCGTGGGTGGCAGACTTCTGCTGTCCGTTGTAGGTGGCGCCGGATATCGCTGTGACCGTGCCGCCGGCCTGGTCGAAGGTTTCGGCGGCGACGACGCGGCCGGCGAGCTGGGCGCTGTCGGTGACGTTGCCGCCGAGCGGGCTGGGGACTTGGACGCTGCGCTGGGTCTTACCGTCAGCGAGGTAGTCGCCGTCCATGCCGCGCAGGTAGGTGACCTTCTGCTGCGTCTTGGGAGCCTCGCCCGGGTTGGCGTTGCCGGTGGTGGTAGTCACCGACTGGTAGCCGCGGAACAGGTCCCAGGTGCGGGTCTTGGGGTCGGTGAACTCGGCGTCGTTGCGGTGCCATGCCGCCCCGCCGTTGTAGGTGTACTCGGTAGTTTTGGCGATGGCGGGAGTGCTGACGAGGTCCTGTTCGACGACGGTCCTGACGAGCGGCTTGTCGAACCAGTCGTTGACCGGGTCCTTGGAGGACTGGCCGGGCCGGTACCACTTGACGGGTATGCAGGACATCGTATTGCCGTCCTCGGAGGCCGGCATGCGGTTGTTGACCCGGGAGCATTCGGGATCGGTGTAGACGACGTCGATGCGCCCGCCCATTTCGGTGGTGATGCCCTGGATACGTGGGCGCATGAACATCTTCTCGGCCGGGTCGAGGCCGTCGACGCGGTTGGCCCGCATCTTGTACTGGAAGCTCACCGGCGGCAGGTTCTTCATCTCCGCCTGGCCGTTGCTTGGCACGCGCTGGACGGAGTCGAGCTGCAGGAGCCGCTTGGTGCCGTCGCCCGGGTCGGCAAGCTGCTGGTTGAGGTTCCAGGTGTCGACGATGCGGGGCGCGCTGTTGACCGTGATCTGGGTGTTGATTGTGGTCAGGCGCTTGGTGGTGAAGAACGTCGGCGCGATGTTGGCGCAGGTGTTGTCGGTGCAGATCTGGTCGACCGGTGTGTCCGGCCACGCGTTGGGGTTGCCGGCGCGCTTGCCCTCGGAGCAGTCGTTCGAGGCGTCGGGTATGCAGCGTTCGGCGACAGTGAAAAGGACCTTGGCCGCCGGGGCGGCGCCGCCCTGGCTGCCTTCTGCTCGTCCAGGCGCTGACCGTAGGCGATCTCCTTGAGGTAACCGGCCCGCTGGTAGTCGGTGAGGGTGCCGTTGCCACCGGCCTGGACGGAGCCGCGCTTGTACTTGTTGCCCTCGGTGGCGTACTTGAAGGTGGTCAGGTTGCCGTGCGGGTCGACCACGTAGTCGAGCTGCCAGCGCCAGGCCATCTGGCACCACGAGCTGTTTCCGCTGGCTGAGTTGTAGCAGGGGTCGCCGCTCTTGGGCGAGTACACCGGTACGGTCAGGACGGAGTTCGCAGCCGGATCGCTGCCGTCGCCGCCGGGCAGGTGGTTGAGGCCGAAGTAGTACTGGACACCGTCAGGCGTGGTGATCCGCCAGTACTCCATGCCCTGGTAGTCGATGTCGCCTGCGGCCTTCGGCGCCCCGGTGAGCTGCTCGACCTTGGTCCCGTCGTCGCTCTCCAGGTGCCAGCTTTTGAGGTCGTCGTCGCGGACGATAGCGCCGGAGTGGCCAGCGAGGGAGAGCGTCGCGTTCTGCCCGCCCCAGCACAGGTCGCCGGAGCCGGTGATGCCCGCCTTGTCACAGACCTTGTAGGAGCGTTCGATGAAGCCGGGCTCGTAGCCCCAGCCATCACCAATCCACGAGGGCTGCGCGTTGGTTGCGGACGTCTTGCCGTCCACATCAGCGGAGTTGTAGCTCAGCGCCACAGTTGGTGCCGTGCCACCGAGCGTGGGAGGCGCCTGGATCGGGTAGCTGTAGGTGAAGTTGCCAGTGCCGGTACCGGCGGTCCAAGCCGACGACGGCGAAAGGGATGTCGCGGTGTAGTTGCCCATGGCACCGGACGGTGAAGGTGCCGCGGCAAGGACCAGCGAGCCACCGCTGCCACCGGAGCTGTCTGCCACGGTGTGGACGGACGTATCGGTTGTAGTGAACGAGGCCTGCACGGTGCCGTCCTGCCCGCGCGGCCGGGTTGTCGGGGGCAGGGTGATGTCGGCGGTGATCTCGCCGTGCCCGTCAGCCTTCGCCGCAATCGGTGTCTGCGTGCGGCACTCAGGCTGGTCCGGCGTGGTCAGCGCACAGGACGGCAGGGCGACGAGAGAGGCCCGGTCGGACCAACTGGCCGCCTGCAGCGCCTTCAGGTCCAGGGTGACGCGTGCCGCACGCCCTTCGTTGGCGGCGGGTGCCTCGGCGTCGGACAGGGCGATGAGCGGGCCGGTGACACCGGCGGCTTTGCCCCTTTCCTGCGCGGTCACCTGGACGGTGACCGTGTGTGCGCTCTCTCCCTTGCCGGTGCCGGGAGCGACCCGGACAGCGAGGTCTCCGGCCTTCGAGCCGGTTGCGCCGCCGGAGGCGGGTGATGCGCCGCCAGTGGCGGCGCGCGCGGCCTGGGCGTCTGGGCTGTTGGCCCCCACGGTCACGGTTGCGCTGCCGGTCACCAGCGGCAGTACCGGTTCGGGTGTCCACGCCGGGGCTGCCGATGCGGGCGCGGGCGCGGGCGGCCTGGCGTCGTGTCCCTCGACCGAGACGGTGTCGTCGCCCAACGGGGTGTTCGGGGGAGTCCAGACCTTCCCCGTAGGTGTGGGGTACGTCCAAGCCATCGCCGGTGGCACAGTCGCCCCGGTCATGGCCAGGGCGACCATCGTCGCAACAGCAGGTGATCGCCATCGGCGGCGACCTGCTGGCCCTTCAGCCCGTTTCCGGGCGAGCCAAACCATCTGACGGCTCCTCATGAAAAGTAGACATAGCGTCAATTAGGCATGCTTCTGCCATGATCAGCGTGACGATAGGTAAAGGTGCGAACACGCCGCCAGGATGTTCGGCCTCCATGCATGAGAAATTTATGAAGCCTTGATCTTTGAATTCGGCTCTTGTTGGGACATGTCCAGCCAGAGCGGGCAGTCGGTTTGACCAATCGTCATGTCAGAGAACATCGTTCCCATCCGAACGCAGACTCGACAGGCGTCTGCCCATCGAGAGGGGCTCGGGAAAGAGACATGTCCACCACATCACAGACACCAGCAAACACGGCACCACCATCATCCATACGCAAGCGCGCCACTCGCCTGGCATCGCTCGGCGTGGGTTGCCTTCTTAGTGTCAGCGTGCTGGCCGCGCCATCTGCGTTGGCTGCGGACGGCGCTGTCCCGCCCACGCACGGTCCTGCGGGCGGAACGGCGCCAATCGTTCCGACGAAGCCCGCGCCGCCGCGCACGCCGCAGCAGCAGGCGATGCTGGACGCGATCGCCAAAGCCAAGTCGACCGGCAAGTCGGTCACCGTCGAGACGCTGACCGATGAGCTCTCGAGGACGGTCGCCAACCCGAACGGCACCCTGTCCACCACCGACAATGCCCAGGCCGTGCGGACCAAGCGCAGCGGAACCTGGACGGACATCGATCCGACGCTTAGGGCCAATACGGACGGCACACTCAGCCCGGCCGTGGCCGCGACCGGATTGACGTTCTCCGGTGGTGGAGCAGGCCCCATGGCCACCTTGACCACCGACGACGGCAAGAGCCTGGCGGTGAATGCCCCATTCCCGTTGCCGAAACCGTCCGTGGTCGGCGCCAATGCCACCTACTCCGATGTACTTCCCGGTGTGGACCTGCAGCTCACCGCGCTGCCCCAGGGCGGTTGGCGGGATGTCGTCATCGTCCGCACGAAGGAGGCGGCAGCGAGTCCGGCACTCAAGTCGCTCACCTTCCCCATCTCAGGGCAAGGCCTGTCCGTGGCCGCCGATACGTCCGGCGGGATGACCGTCGTCGACGACAAGGGAGCCACACGCTTCCGCTCCCCGGAGCCGCTGCAGTGGGACTCCAGCAAGCCGGTGAACTCCCCTGCCACTGAAGCCGCTCGGGCCTCCAGGAACGAAGCCCAGACGGTACTCGCCGCCGCGCCGACGCCAGCACCCTCGCAGAGCGGGACCGGGATCGCGTCGTCTGCCGAAGCGCCCGGTGACGGCGCCAACGTTGCTGCCATCACCACCAAGGTCACGCCATCGGCGATCGAGCTGACGCCGAACCAGGAGGCCCTGGGCTCCGGCGAGGGCCCCTGGTACCTCGACCCCTCCTTCGTCGCGGCCACCAGCTACACCCAGGGCTCCGTCGAGGTCCAGGAGAACCACAAGGACGCCAAGAACTACAACCTGAAGTCCAACGTGGCCACCGGCTACTGCGGCTACCACAGCACCGACCCGCGCCTGGACTGCGGCAGTGAGGGGCGCCAACGCGCCTACTTCCAGTTCGCCATCAACCCCGCGATCTACACGATCCCCCAGGGCGCCGAGTTCGCGCCCACCATCCAGAGCGCCACCTTCAACGGCCAGGTCACCGACGCCTCCGACATGAGGGCCAACACACCGTTCGTCGTCTGGTCGACCCCGGCCGGCAGCACCATCGGCACGGATACCAACTGGAACGCGCAACCGTGCGGAACCAACGGGAACGTCCCCATGGAGAACTGCTGGGGCATCAACGGCCAGTGGCTTATCGGCACCGGTCCGCTGGCCATCGACGTCACCCCGGCCATCAAGTCCCTGGCCGACGCGAAGGCCACGTACTGGACGGCCGGCATCGCCCCCACATCAACGAGTGGGACAGGAGCTACCGCCACTACCTGGCGAACAACCCCTCCATCACGACGACCTACGACATCACCCCCACCATCTGGTGGCCGCGTACCACACCCACCCCGGGCTTCGCGAGCAACAGCAGCACGGCCGCCTGCACCAGCGGTGGCGTGAACCCCTGGGACAATCCCGGCTGGGTCGGCAACAACCAGAACATCTATCTCACCGCAAACAGTTGGTCTCCCGCGGGCCAGCCGCTCTACACCGGCTACCACATGTGGGACGACAACGACCCTAACTTCAGCGCGCTTCCCGGAGCGTGGGGCGGAAGCTACAACGACCCCGGTCCGACCGTGGGCGTCGGATCGCTGTCGGACGGACACCAGTACGGCTGGCTCGCCCGTGTTACTGACGAGGCCCTCACCTCGCCCAATAGTGCCGCGTGCTACTTCCGCGTGGACAAGACCAACCCCCGTGTGAGCATCGGCTCCACCGATTTCCCGCCGCTGGGCACCCCGAACCCCAGTCCGGCCAAGTACATGAACGATCAGGGCACGTTCACCATTAACGCAGAGGACCCCGCCCCCGGACCGGGTTTGCAAGCCTCCGGCGTCGCCTGCGTACGGGTGAGTACCGACCCGACCCCGGTCGTGGGCTGGCAGTGCGGCCAGAGTGACACCCTGGCGCCCGGTGCGCCGTACAAGTATCAGGCACGTCGGTGGGGAACCAACACCCTATACGCCTGGGCTATGGACAATGCGGGCAACTACAGCCAGGCAGCCATATACAACTTCTACGTGGCTTGGAAGCCGGGCACGCAGCCCTTGTTCGGTGACATCGACAACGACCAGAAGGCCGACATTGTCCTTACCGACAAGAACGGTGACCTGCGGATCATCGGAGGCACATCCGACCCCTCCACCTCCACCGTTGCTCCCGCCAACACCGCACCCGGAAGCCGAGAGTACGGAACGACCTGGTCCGACTTCCAGATCAGCCACCATGGCGCCTTCTCAACCGGCCAGCCCGTCGATCAGCTCATCGTCCACTACATCAAGGACAAAGCGCCCGCGCTGAAGTCCTCGCTGTTCATGGTGCCCAATGATGGCACAGGGCACTTCGACACGTTCACGCCTATCCCGCTTCAGCGACCGATCTGCACGACGTACATCACCAACGCTCCCTGCGACGACTACAACAGCCAGGACTGGAGCAACATCTCACAGGTGATTGCTTTTGGTACCCCCAAGGGCGAAGCCGTCGGCCCCAAGGTCGGCGACCCGACGAAGAGTGTGTTCACCACCCAGACCTCCGTCATGACCCTGGAGAACAACAAGCTCTACCTCTTCAACCCTGCCGGCAACGCCTTCGGCAGCGCGACACTCATCCCCGCCGCCTCGGGCAGCTGGAACGACCTCGAGCTCATCAACCCCGGCGCCGCGAACGGTCCGACCACGAACCCCGTCACCAAGGCTGTCAAGAATCAGGCCACGCTCTGGGCCCGCAATCGCACCACCGGAGACATCTACGCCTACCCCCTCGGCTGGAACGCTGACGGCACCGTCGACTACTCCGCCCTCACGACGCCAGACAAGGGAATCAAACTCAGCACCACACCGGTGCCCGTGGCCACCTACCCCCGAATTGGTGCGGCGACCCTCTACGACGCAGACCTCGTCTCACTGTGGGCCGTCGGCACTGACAGCGCCATCACGATCTTCCCGGGCCAAAGCACCAGCGTGGCCGGCAAGGTCGACCGCCTTGGCGCGCCGCAGAGCGCGGGATACGCCGACGCGAGTCTCTCCGTCCACCCCAACACCGTGAGCTCGCAGTGCTTGGACGCTGAAGGAGGCCTTCGCGACGGCGCCGAGATCATCATCTACGGCTGCGGGAACACTGTGAACCAGCGGTTCAACTTCGCCATGGACGGCACCATTCGGGCTGGCAGCTACTGCCTCTCCACCAAGGACAACGCCCTCAGCGACGGCACCCGGACCGTCCTCACGACATGCAACGGCAGCACCGGCCAGAAGTGGACCGTGAGGTCCGACGGCCGCATCTACCTTCCGGCCACTGTGGACGCCGCGAACCCCGGCGGAAAGTGCCTCGAACTCCCCGGCTGGGCCACAAGCCAAGGCACCCGCGTTGGAATCTGGCCCTGCCTGGGCCAGCAGGCCAACCAACAGTGGATGGTCATGCCCGAGCGTACCCCGTAACAGACCAGCTAATTTGACATAGCAGAAAGGGCGGGGAGGCCGGATTTTCCGGTCTCCCCGCCCTTCCTGTGCACTCCCGTCACCCACGGATGGCAGCGCGGCTGGGGCGGTTATGAGGCATTGGACGGCACAGCTTAAACGAGGCCATCGAGACCTGAATGCCAGTTAGAACGAGTTCACCCACGGACACGGCATGCGCAGCTGCCGCTACCGAGGCCAGCCGAAAGCCCATCTACAGCACGTACTCACAGCCATCGCCGTAAACATCGAACGACTCAGCGGCCGGCAAGTCACGGAGGAAGCCCCCGTCACCGAGACCGCCGACCGCCTTCCAGACCTACCTGAACGAGAACGGCATCCCCCGGCCGAAGTCCTGGCGAAACCCAGGCACTTGAGCCCGATCGTCCGAGATCCCCAACAGAGTCAAGCTCAGCGCCGGGCAGCCCGGCTGGCTCTCAACTGGTGGCGCAAACGGGCGAGCTGAGGGTAGCTACTTGCAGCACCGGTCGACAGTAGCTCACTTCAAGGCCAGTGCGCGTTGGAAACCTGACAGCCTCGATTCCCAGCACTCCCTTCCGAGGGCCACCCATAGAGCCGAGATCGTCCAATTCCCCCATAGCCTCGGCAAAATCCCAGGACGACGTGGAGAACTCAGAGACTCCGGCGTCCGGGAGATCCGATAATCGAAACACCACCCGAGCATGCGGCCGAGGCCCGCGCCTTTCCATGGCATGCAGGCGGCGCACCTTCCAGGAGAGCGGGCAACCACACCTGACCCGCAAGTTGGCCAGTCCGAGAGTATATTTGCCGTCACAGAGATGGACGATCTTCCCCGCCACTCGCCGCACCATCCTCACGGAAACCGAGTCCATCCTGTCCATAGAGATGTCGATCTCGTCCGCCGCGACCACAAAGGCAGCCTCAGAGCCGACTCCCGCTGATTCCGGAGACCCCTGCAAGACCTCACGAATATTCGCGGCTGTCATGCGGTCATGAATGGCGAGCGACCATGGGTGAGCAGGGAATACAGACCGCCGGGAAAGCCGTTACGGAGGGTTTCGTTTCCAGCGACGGCGAAGAGGAAGAACATCGTCTCGAACTCCTCGGCCGTCAGCCCCGCTTCGAGCGCCCGGGAGAACAGGCCGCCCGGCGCGGGCCGCCTGGCCAGGCCGTGGGCGTAGGCGAACATGTCCGCCAGGGCGGCGCGGGAGCGGGGGTTGACCGGGCGGCCGTCCGGGCCGGTCCGGATGGTGGGGCGGTGGGCGAGCGAGGCACGGCCGAGGTCGGTGAGCGCGTCCGGATCGACGGTGCTGGAGTGGGCGTAGTCGGCGTCCTGGTAGCCGATCACCCGGTTCGCCCAGTCCAGCAGCAACCGCCGGTCCTGCTCCGGCACCCCCATCACCCGGGCCAGCGTCCACACCGGCAGGTCGGCCGCGAGCGGGACGAAGTCCGCGCGACCGGCCGGCCGCACCTCCTCGACCAGCTCCCGCACCCGGCCGTCGACCGCCTCCGCCAGCTCCGCCAGCGCACGCGGGGTGAACGCCGCGGCGACGATCCGGCGCAGCCGGGAGTGGTCGGGCGGGTCCTGGTTGAGCATCATCGTGCGGGCGAAGGCCAGGTCGGTCGGCGTGTCGGGGTCCCTGATCTGGGTCGCGCCGAGGCGTGAGGAGAAGTCCTCCGGGCTGCGCAGCACGTGCTTCACGTCCGCGTGCCGCAGCACCGCCCAGTAGCCGGGCCCGGTCGGCCAGTCCCCCACCGCCGGTTCCTCCACCCAGCAGACCGGTGCTTCGGCCCGCAGCTCGCGGAACAGGTCGTACGGCACGCCCTCGGCGTACGTGTCGGGGAGGAAGATCCGGTTCGCCCGCGCCTGGTCGAAGCCCATACCGACCGACCGTACGCCGCGCCCCGGCGGCCCACCAGGACGCGGGATGCCGCGGCTGCGCCGATCGGTGGCCGGGATCCCGTAGGGTCGGCCAATGGCGAAGTACTTCGACGTGCACCCAGAGTCCCCCCAGCCGCGCACCATCAGCACCGTGGCGGCCAGTCTCCGGTCCGGGGCCCTCATCGCGTACCCGACCGACTCCTGTTTCGCCCTGGGCTGCCGGTTGGACAACCGCGACGGCCTCGAACGGATCCGGTCGATCCGGCGCCTCGACGAGCGCCACCACTTCACTCTGATGTGCGTGGACTTCGCGCAGCTGGGGCAGTTCGTCCAACTCGACAACAACGTCTTCCGCGCCGTCAAGGCCGCGACACCGGGCAGCTACACCTTCATCCTCCCTGCCACCAAGGAGGTTCCGCGCCGCCTGATGCACCCGAAGAAGAAGACGGTCGGCGTCAGGATCCCCGACCACACCGTCACCAGGGCCCTGCTCACCGAACTCGGTGAGCCCCTGGTCTCCAGCACCCTGGTCCTCCCCGGCGAGGACGAACCGATGACCCAGGGGTGGGAGATCAAGGAGCGGCTCGACCACGTGCTGGACGCCGTGGTGGATTCGGGCGACTGCGGCACGGAACCGACGACGGTCGTCGACTTCTCGGGCGGCGGACCGGAGATCGTCCGGCGCGGGGCCGGCGACCCCGCCCGCTTCGAGTGACGGACCGGGCACACCCGCGGAGCGGCGACCGCACGACGGATCAACGAGGGCGGCTGAGCCTTCCATGGTGGAGGCCATTCGACACGCCGGGCGGTGGGGGCGAGCAGGTGCAGGGCTGGCAGGTCAGGAACGGCATCGACAACAGCACGGTCAACGGCAGCACGTTCCAGGCGCGCGAGCTGACCGTAGTCGAGGCCGGACGCACCGACGAAGCCGTCCGCCTCCAGGAACAGGTCCTCGCCGACCGCCGGCGCCTCCTCGACACCGACCACCCCGACACCCTGATGGCCCGCCACGACCTCGCCGCCGTCTACTGGAACGCCGGACGCCCGGATGAAGCGGTGGAGATGGTCCGCCAGGCAGTGGCGGACCTTGACCGCGTCCTCAGACCGGACCATCCGGACACCGTGCCGGCGAGGGCGAACCTGCTCGAAGTCGCCGGCGGTCCTCAGCCCGAGGCCGCCCAGGACAGCAGCAGCCGCAGCCCGTCGTCCGAGGGCGAGCCCGGGTCGGCGGTGTAGGTGACCAGGGCCTGGCCGGGGTCGTCGGCCGGGCGGAGGGTGTCGTAGGCGAGGTCGAGGGTGCCGGCGAGGGGGTGCCGGAAGGACTTCCTGCCCGAGGTCTTGTCGGCGACCGGGTGGTCCGCCCACATGTGCCGGAACTCCTCGCTGCCCAGGCAGAGTCGACCGACCAGCTCGGCGAGCAGCGGGTCGTCGGGGCGGCGGCCGGCTTCCAGGTGGAGGAAGGCGACGTTCTCCCGGGCGCAGCCCGCCCAGTCCGCGTAGAGCTCGCGGGAGGCCGGGTCCAGGAAGGTGATCCGGGCGATGTTGCGGTCCTCGACGGGCAGGGCGCCGTAGTCGCCGAACAACGCCACGGCGGCACGGTTCCAGGCCAGGACGTCCATCCGGTGGCCCATCACCACCGCCGGGGTGTGGTCGAGCTGTTCCAGCAGGTGCAGCAGGGAGGGGCGCGGCTGCTGGCGGGCGACGGAACGGCGGGCCCGGGCCGCGGGGCGGGCGAGGCGGTGGAGGTGGCCGGACTCGTCGGGGGCCAGGCGCAGGGCGCGGGCGACGGCGTCGAGGACGGCGTCGGACGGGTTGCCGACGCGGCCCTGTTCGAGACGGGTGTAGTAGTCGACGCTGACCCCGGCGAGGTGGGCGAGTTCCTCGCGGCGCAGCCCGGCGACCCGGCGCCGGCCACCGTAGTCGGGGAGGTCAACGTCCTCGGGCCGCAGGCCGGCACGACGGGTGCGGAGGAATTCGCTCAGGGCGCTGCTCGGGTTCACGGAACGGATTGACACCCGGACGAGTCCCGCCTTGCCTGCCCCTGCCAGGCCCAGGCA